>JALVEV010000041.1 GCA_027030605.1 Campylobacteraceae bacterium
GTTTGCACCTGTCATAAAACCATCACCATGCATATCGTTAGAGGTGTGGCAATCTTGACAGAGCATTCCTTTAGAGTAGTGAATATCTTCTGTTAGATGTAGATAACGCTTAGTATGTAGTTTTGGTTGTCCATTTCCCTCACTATCAAAAGTACTTTGATACTCTGTCTCCATTAACCCTTGATAACTAACCCCAATTCGTTTTCCTCTATTATGACAAGTGGTACAAGTCTCTACAGGAATACCTGAATAGTCTATACCATGAATATTTACTTTTGCTTCTCTTGAAGATTGAATCTGATGAGTTAAGAGGTGACCCCTTTTATCATGAGGAATCTTTGTATCATTCCCTTCATAAAAGCCCTCATTAGAGTAAGGAATATGACAACTAGCACACCCCATTCCTCTATAGTCCCCTCTTCTACTTCGCCCTTTTCCTCCTGTATGACAACGTAGACACTCTTGACGCAAGTAAGTATAGACTGAAAGAAGTGGGTCTTTCTCTACCTCATCAGCTGTTGGTGCTTTTGGTAGTGCTTTTGAGTGTTTAGGAAAGGCTTGTGACTCTTTTTTTGAGAGTTCTCTCATATACTCTTGATAACTCTTTGTTCCTAAACGCTTATGTGTATTGTTAGAGTCATAGTTTGACTCCCAATGGTTATAGCCATCAGATTTTCCAAATGACCACAACGCCCCATGAATCTTTCCTGCTTCTGTGTTCATAAGTGAGTTCCATTGTGCTTTTACCTGCTCTTGGTGACACACTCCACAGGTGTTAATGTTTATCCATTGACTAGTTGGGCTTGGGTAGAACTCTTTTGGACCTTTATGGGTTAAGAAATACTTTAGCGTTCCAGAGTGAGAAACATTTTTATCTGAACTATTTGGATTACCACCATGGCAGACTACACAGTCATTTCCTTTTGCTCCTGCCTTGTTAGCGATTTTTAAAATCTCTTGCATCATTTTAGATGAGTTTTGGCGTATATGTTCAATGCCTTTGTGACACTCTAAACAGCTATTTGATAAGAGTAGAATTGGTAAAATAGATAGTAAATATATAAGTTGTTTCATTGCTTTTTCCTTTGAATATATTTTAACTAAAAAATACTTATTAATCTTATCTTATTTGCAAAATAAGATTTAATATTTTATAATTAAATTTAATATAAATTAATAAAATTAAATATAAGACAAGCATTTATGTGATAAAATATTTATTAAGTAAATTTTTTTACTAAATTTTTTAATATAAAGAGGAATAAAAAATGAAAAACAATCAAAAACTACTAAAAAATATTTTGCTACTCAGTTTAGTTCTATGTTCTATGCCTACTTTTGCAACACTATATGAAGATGCAGAAGACAATACTACAATAGGTTGGATAAGCTATGGAGATACAACTGATGCAACTATTGAAAATGTTAACGATACGGAGAGAGGAAGTCAAGTTATTCAATTAATAGGAAATGGTAAAGAGACAGGATTCCGTTTAGGGAATAGAGCTGGAAGAGCCTCCTACGTTGGAGCATGGCATAACCAAACAGAAAAACTTCTTCAGTGGTCAATGAAATATGATGAACCATTTAGAATTTATATCTCAATTACTACAGAGTTGGGAAACCGATACCTAACTTATACAAATCAAAGTATAGATAAGAAGGGTAAAGTCCGTGGAGAAAAAATTCATTATGGTTTAGGTGAAGATAGTATAGATGGAACTTGGCATACCTTTACAAGAGATTTAGAGGAAGATTGGAATAGGTTTGAACCAGATAATCCTCTTATTGCTGTTAATGGATTTTTTATTCGAGGTTCTGGTAGAATAGATGATATTTCTCTATTAGAAAAAGAGACATCTTCTGTTTATGAAGATGCAGAGGATAATGATACAACAGATTGGATAATTTATGGTGATATAGATGATGCAACAGTAGAAAGTGTAAAGGATATTGAAAGAGGAAGTCAAGTTATAAAATTAACAGGTAATGGAGAAGAGACTGGTTACCGTTTAGGTAATAGAGCAGGAAGAGGGGAAGTAGATGCTTGGAACAATACAACAGAAAAAAAACTTCAATGGTCTATGAAATATGATGAGGATTTTAGAATATATGTATCAATCTTAACAGAAAAGGGAAATCGATACCTAACCTATACCAACCAGAGTACAGACAATAAGGGTAAAATCCGTGGAGGAAAGGTTCATTATGGTTTAGGTGAAGATAGCATAGATGGAACATGGCACACCTTTACAAGAGATTTAGAAGAAGACTGGAGTACCTATGAACCTGACAATCCTATTATTTCGGTTAATGGATTCTTTATTCGAGGCTCTGGCTATATTGATGATATCATAATGCCATAATTTCAATTTTTTTAGGTCTAAGAATTAAATTATAATTATCTTTTACCTAACCCAAAGCAAAAAATAATAGAATGGATTAATTTTAAAAACAAGAGGGTTTTACACCATGCAAATTAATCTAAATAACAAAAGTGTCCTTTTAGGTGTTACTGGAAGTATCTCTGCCTATAAAGCGTGTGACTTAGCAAGACTATTTATAAAAGCTGGGGCTTCAGTTCATGTGGTTATGACACCTTCTGCTGAACGTTTTGTCTCAGCACTTACTTTTGAAGCGTTAACACGAAATCCTGTATTAACCGAAACTTCTGAGTCTTGGGCGAGTGAGCTGAACCATATAGATATTGGAAAAAAGTGTGATGTTTTTGTCATTGCCCCTGCAACAGCCAATACCATTAATAAACTTGCTAAAGGTATTGCAGATAATATCTTAACTCAAACAGCCCTTGCCTTTAACAAAACACTACTTGTAGCTCCTGCGGCTAATACCAATATGATTGAACACCACTACACTGTTGGTTCTCTTAAGATGTTAGGAGTTAATGAGGTGCGTATTGTCAACCCACAATCAAAACTTTTAGCCTGTGGTGATGAAGGCAATGGAGCTTTGGCTGAACCATCTGCTATTTTTCACCAAGTGGCTAAAGCCCTACTTGAAGAGGAGTTTTGGATAGACCGTAAAGTGGTTGTAACAGGTGGAGGAACACGAGAGAAGATTGATGAAGTGCGTTACCTCTCCAACTTCTCATCAGGTAAAATGGCAAATGCACTAGCTACTGCTCTCTACCTTAAAGGAGCTGATGTCTGTCTTATTACAACCATGCCTCACGCACACATTCCAAAAGAGATTTATACTATAGATGTTGAGTCAGCTGAAGAGATGAAAGATTATACTATTGATGCAGTTCGTGTCTCTAAAAAAGGGAAGATGAGTAAAGCGACCATGAACTCCTCTGAGCCTATTCATCTCATTCAAAAAAAACCTTACCTCTTTATGGCTGCTGCTGTGGCTGACTATACTCCAAAGTTTCCACAAGTTGGCAAGATGAAAAAGTCAGATATAGGTGAAGAGTGGTGCCTTGAACTCAAACAGACAGCAGATATTTTAACAGAAGTTAACAAACTAGGGCTAAATACCATTGCCTTTAAAGCTGAAATGGATGAAGAGAATGGTTTTTCTAATGCAAAAAGCTTAATTGAAAATAAAAATGTAGATGGAGTATGTTATAATCTTTTAGAAGATTCACAGAGTTTTGGAACCACAGAACATAGCATCACTTTTATTACGCCAAATAGAGTAAAAGATTTGGGTAACGGTTCAAAACTTGATTTGTCTTTTAAAATATTAGATGAAAGTCAAGCATTAGAAAATGAGCAAAAATAAAAATATATTAAAACATCTTGCCATCATTATGGATGGCAATGGACGCTGGGCAAAAGAGCGTGGTCATGTACGTACCAAAGGTCATGAAAAAGGGGCAGAGGTTACAAGAGAGATTACTCACTACTGTGCCGAACACCCTACTATTGAGACAGTAACTTTTTACGCCTTTAGCACCGAAAACTGGAAACGCCCTAAATATGAAGTCAATTTTCTTATGAAGTTGCTTGACAGTTGGCTTAAAAATGAGTTAGAGACCTATCATAAATTTGGTGCCAAGTTTGAGACAGTTGGAAACATTGAGGGCTTTTCTCCTAAACTGCAAGAGACCATTGCCTACATAAAAAAAGAGACAGCACACCACACCAATGTAACACAAATCTTAGCTCTCAACTACGGTTCACGAGAAGAGATAGCTAAGGCAGCCTCACGTTTAGCCCAGCGTAACGAACCTATAACCGAAGAGAGTTTGGGAAATGAGTTAAATACCCCATATAACGATATAGACATGATGATAAGAACCAGTGGAGAGGTACGACTCTCTAACTTTCTACTTTGGCAACTTAGTTACAGTGAACTCTTTTTTACAGAAACACTATGGCCAGACTTTACCATAGAAGAGCTAGAAGAGATTATTGACCAGTATGTCAACAGAGACAGAAGATTTGGGGGAATTTAGATGGCAGAGTTAGTTATTGTACTATTTATTTTTATTTTTGGAACCATTATTGGTTCTTTTTTAAATGTGCTTATTTATCGTATTCCAAAAGGTGAGAACATCGCCTACCCTGCGTCTAGGTGTCAATCGTGTCAAACTCCCCTTAAGTGGTACCATAACATTCCCATCTTCTCATGGCTATTTTTAAGAGGAAGGTGTGGCTTTTGTTCGGAAAAAATCTCCATACAATACCCACTTATAGAGCTAACAACTGGACTTATTGCTGTTTCACTCTTTTATAAATTGGGGCTTGT
>JALVEV010000042.1 GCA_027030605.1 Campylobacteraceae bacterium
TTTTTTAAGTAGAAAGGTGTTCTATACAATGGTCAACGAAAAAGAGAGTTTTTCTCAAATTGTCTCAAATGCTTATAAAGATAGAAGTATCTTTTCTGACCATATGCGAAGATACCTTTGGATACTCAAAGAGAACAAAAAACTAATAAAACTTCTTCAAACTATATTAAAAGAAGAGGATTGTAATGATGATGCTAGTTGCTATATTTTAGAGGCAACAGGATTAATCAAAAGGCAATTGGGTAGACCTATCTTCTCTTGTGAGTTGTATAGAGAGTTTTTTAGAAGAAATCTATAGATTTAGGAATTAATATGAGCAGACAGTTTTATCAAGTGGGTGGCTCACTTCCTGCTAATTCAAAATCGTATATAAAAAGAGAAGCCGATGATAAGCTCTATAGCTATTTAAAAGAGGGGAAATACTGTTATGTTCTAAATGCAAGACAAATAGGGAAATCCTCTTTGCTTGTACACACTTCTAAGAGATTAGAAGAGAGTGGCTATAGTTGTGTCAATATAGATTTAAGCTCTATAGGTAGTGATGAGGATGATATAACAACGGATACATGGTATTTCTCTTTTCTCTCTTATATTATAGAGGAGTTAGGGCTTGATGAAGATAAGTTTGCAGAGTGGTGGGATAACAACAATAAGCTAACAGTTGTTAATCGTTTTGCTAAAACCTTTGATAAATTTGTTTTAGAGATTTCCGATAGAAATATAGTCATTTTTATAGATGAAGTTGACTATATTTTAGGTATCAAAAAAGTTTTTTCCACCGATGATTTTTTTGCTGTTATTAGAACTTTTTATAATCTTAGAAGTGAAGATGAACGTTACAACAGAATTACCTTTGCCCTTTTTGGAGTGGCAACCCCTGAAGATTTAATGCAAGACTCTACTAGGACTCCTTTTAATATTGCTCATAGTATCAAAATAACTCCATTTAAATTAGAGGAATCTTTCTCTTTAGTAGAGGGGTTAGAAAACCAAAGTGTAGATAGGTACAAAATATTAGAAAAAATATTTGAGTGGACAGGTGGTACTCCATATTTAACGCAAAAGATACTTGAAGATATAGCAAAATATCCAATAACTAGTTTACAAGATATTGATAATATTATAAATAGGTTATTTATTAAAGAGGGATTTAATGAAATAAATCTTAGTTATGTACAAGAGCGAATTATAAAAAATACAACTCATAATGTCAAGATGCTCTATACTATTAAGCAGATTCAAAATGGAGAAAAAATAAAAGATAATAGTAAAAGTCATACTCATATATATCTAAAACTATCAGGACTTATTAAAGAAGAAGATGGTCTCTTAGTCTATAGTAACCGAATATATAAAAAAATTTTTAATGCTTCTTGGTTAGATAAGATGATTGATAAATTAGATAGACCTATTGCTAAATTTTATCATAAGTGGGTAGAAAATGGAAAATCAAAAAGGTATCTACTTAAAAAAGAGACTCTACAAGAGATAACAAAATGGGCTCATAATCGTAGTGACCTATTGGCAGAAGAGTATACCTATTTAAGTATGAGTCAGCAAGAGGAGAGTAGAAAATTTAGAATGAAGCTTGAGAAAGAGGCTAAAGAGCTTCGTGAAAAAATTTTAGAAGAGCAGGAAAAATATAATAGCAGATTGATAGAGGAGAAAAAAAGATTATTGGAGGAGCAGAAAAAACATAACAGATTACTAGAAGAAGAGAAGAAAATTAATGATAAGTTGTTAGAGGAACAGAAAAAATTTAATAGGAAAATTCTTAGACTAAGACAAATATTTGCTGTTATTATTTCTATTATTATAGGTAGTGGAATCTATATTATAAACAAAAATACAGAAAATGCAAAAATAGAATTAGAAAATTCAAAATTAGAAAATGAATTAAGAATTAAGAAGTTAGAAAAAGAAAAAATCAGATTAAAATTAGAAGCCAAAAAGAAAGATAGTTATTACAAAGAGTTATTGGAGGCTACAGTCAAGAAAGGAACATTAAAGTACTATTTATGGGAAATTACCACCTATAAACATTTAGACAATAATCAAACTAACTATAAATATAAGATAGCAGAAGATTATATTAAAATAGGTGATATATATATAAAGAAAAATAACTTAGTTGAAGCTAAAAAAAATTATCAAAAAGCTATAGATATATATAAAGAAGATAAAAAATATCAAAAAGAGTTAGCAACTCTCTATTATAAATTAGCAACTCTCTATTATAAAATAGGTAATATTGGTAAAGCATTAAAAATTTATGAAGAGAATCCTGAAAAATATAAAATTCAAAGAGCAAAACTTTATTATGAGATGGTTGATAAACTTTTAGAAAAAGATATTGAACAAGCAGAAGAGTTTTATAAAAAAGGTTTTGAAATATATAAAGAGTTATTACAAACAGATACTTCTAACTATATTAATATATTAGCAGATAGTCTTGTTAAACAAGCAGAAATATCTTATTTAAAGAAAAATAAAAAAGAAGCAAAAAAACTATATAATAGAGCATTAAAAATATATAGAAAACTTGATAGTAAATTTTATGAATATGAGATTAACAATATAGAAGATAGATTGAAGTACTTAAAAAGTATTAAAGTAAAAACAAAACAAGGTAAAGGGTGGGCATATATTGGCAAATTTTCTAAAGAAGAGTGGGAAAAACAATATTTTTGGTTAGATAAATCTAACACTCTAATGTTGAAAAATTGCACAGCTATCGCAGTAAGTGGTGTTTATCTTAAAAATAAACCATTGCCAGGTCGAAAATATAGAAAAGGAGATATCAATTTAGGAAATATAGTAACCATTAAAAATATCAAAAAATATCAAAAAGAAGAAGGAACTCATATTTGGGCATACGTAAAATATTAGTCCAATTAGTCCAACTCTCATATTTATAATAAAGGTATCAAAACAAAAAGGATACCAAATGAAAAAAATATTAATAAGCACACTACTAGCAACCATACTTTTAGCCACAAATCAAGGAGCCTATGCTCAAGCAGTATTACCTAAAAAGATAACAGAGACTAAAAAGGCTCAAGTAAAAGACTCTATCGTAAAAATCTTTACTATAACTAGTCAACCAGATTTTAACTCTCCTTGGTCATCTAATATTAGTGGAGGAACAGGTTCTGGTTTTATTATTGATGAAGATAAAATCTTAACAAACGCTCATGTAGTAACTAATGCAACATATATAGAGGTACTTAAAAATGGTGAAATAAAACGCTATGAGGCAGAGGTCTTAAGTATTGACCATGAGGCTGATTTAGCACTAATTACCGTTAAAAATAAAAAGTTCTTTAAAAATACTAAAAGTTTAGAACTAGGAGAGCTACCATCACTCCAAGATAAGATTCAGGTTTATGGGTTTCCTATGGGTGGAGAGACATTGAGTGTTACAGAGGGGGTTGTATCTCGGGTTGAAAATCGAAATTATGTACATAGTGGGAAATCCCTTTTAGCTATTCAAGTAGATGCCTCAATAAATCCTGGAAACTCAGGAGGTCCTGCTATATTAAATGGAAAAGTTGTAGGGTTAGTTATGCAAGGTATGCCAAATGGTGAGAATTTAGGCTATATGATTCCAACATCTATTATTAAACACTATCTTAAAGATATGAAAGATGGAAAATATGATGGATTTCCATTTTTAGGTATTATGGTTCAAGGCTTAGAGAGTCCTGTTATGAAGGACAAATATGGTCTAAAAGGTAAAAACTATGGTATTTTAATCAATAAAACTATTCCAAATTCACCAGCAAGTAGAGTTTTAAAAACAGGGGACATACTAACCGCAATAGATGGACAAAGAGTATACTCTAATCTAAAAGTTGAATTTAGAAAAAAAGAGTTTACTGACTTTAAATATGCATTAAATAAACATCAACTAAAAGATAAGATAAATCTTACAATTTTAAGAGACAATCAAGAGAAAAATGTCTCTATAGTATTAGACAGAAAAAATGATGAGTTAACATTGATAAAAAGACAAAAGCATGAAACTAAACCTAGCTATTTTATATATGGTGGATTAGTATTTGTTCCAGGGATAGAAGAACATATGTATTGTAGTAGCTATGCTAAATATGACTCTATATATCCAGATAGAAAGAGAAGAGAGTTAGTCCTACTTAAAAAAGTGCTACCATCCTCATTAACAAAAGGATTAGATAAGTATGGCATAGATATTGTAGATAGTGTAAATGGTAAAAAATTTAAAGATTTTAAAGAGTTTGTTACTATACTAAAAAATAGTAAAGAGAAGTTTACTGTTTTTGAAGATGAAAATCATGTACAAATGATATTGAATCATGATGATGTTTTAAAGAGACAAAAAGATGTCTTAAAAAAATATAATATAAAATCTTATAAATCTGATAACTTATAAGATAGCTAATACATAGTCTAATAAGTATTCTATCTAACTTAGATTAATATATGCTATTATTTCAAATGACATCTTTTAAACAACTAGCCATTATTGGTTCAACAGCATCAGGGAAAACTGCTCTATCTATTGAGTTATCCCAAAAGATAGATGCAAACATTCTCTCTTTGGACTCATTAGCTATCTACAAAGAGATTGACATTGCCTCTGCAAAACCAACTATACAGGAGCGTCAAGGAGTTAAACATTTTGGGATTGATGTACTCTATCCCAATGAACTTTTTGATGTAACTACATTTGTTCAACTCTACAAAGAGGCAAGAGAAGAGTCCATACAAGAGGGGAAAAACCTCATTATCGTTGGAGGAACAAGCTTTTACTTAAATGTTCTACTAAAAGGTATCTCTGAACTTCCTAAAATTAGTAAAGAGGCAAAAGAGAAGACACAAAATCTACTAAGCAATCTTGAAGAGGCTTACAACTTCCTTTCTCAAAAAGACCCAAGCTATATGAAAAAGATAGAGAAGAGTGACCGTTATCGTATTGAGAAGATGCTAAATCTCTTTTTTCAAACCAAGCTAACCCCTACTGAGTACTTTAAAGCCAACCCTCCAAAACCTACCATAACAGAGAAATTACCTATTTATGAGATAGAAGTAGAACGAGATGTTTTAAGAAAAAGAATAGAGCTAAGAACAAAAAAGATGCTAAAAGATGGGCTGATTGATGAAGTATTCTATCTTGAAAAAACATACACAAGAGAGCCAAACTGCATGAAAGCTATTGGGATTAAAGAGGTTTTAGCCTATTTTGATGGGTACTATACAAAAGAGGAGATGCAACAAAGAATCGTTATACATACTGCACAACTTGCTAAACGTCAACGGACGTTTAACAAGTCGCAATTTTTAGAGAAAACACTCTTGCCCCTAAGGGGACTTAGAGAGGTACTTTTATAAAGTTAAAAGAGCTATAATTTAGCTCCTCTTAAAAAGAAAAACTTAATCTCTATTTTAGCTCTTGAAGTTCTTCTCTATATAACCTTATTCCAAGTATAGAACTAAAAATAACTAAAAGAAGCATACTCATTTTAGTTAAAACAGGAACAGAGTTCTCATCATAGATATCACAATCACAACCTGAAGAAATCGTTACTTTACCAACATTAGAGACAAAACCTTGTTTAGATTTTACAATATAATAGACAGGTGTTGGTATACCCGTAAATCCATCTTCTGCTCTAAAGACAATAGTTCCATCTCTTGAGATAGTCCAAACTCCTTCTCCTTCTACTACTAATTTATCAGTTGTTTCAAGAGTTGTACCACCTACAGCTGTTCCATTTTCATAAAGTATTTCTGCTTCATTTGACGTTACAAACTTAATACTCTCAATATCTAAGTCACCATGGTCATTTTCTAAAATATTAATTGTTGTTACTGAACCTATGCTCTCTACAGTAATATTATCATCAAATACTCTAAGAGTTCTATTCTCTTGTGTATCTAAACTATTTCTATCTATTGAAGAGTCTATATTTGAATTATTATTCTCATCTAAATTTGGCTCTAAGTTATTTCTTTGAGTTTGATTATTTCTTGAATAGTCTACATTTGAATTATTATGAGTTATTGATTTATAGATTCCCATATCCCAACTTAAATCATTTTCTCCTTCTTCAAGTGTTGTAGTCTCTGTTTGAAAAGGAGCTGTTGTTGAAGCATCTGAATCACTCTCTTCCTCTCCTGAATCTTTATTAGTTACCACATATCCAGCTGGTAAGTTTGAGAACTCAACACAGTAATCACCTGCATTTAAATCTGTAAACTTATATCTACCATCTGCATCTGTAGTTGTTGTTTGAGTAGAACCTCTACGACTACAATCAGTGAGCAGTTCAACTGTTACACCCTCAACTCCTGTCTCATTGATATCCTGAATACCATTTTTATTAGTATCATACCAAACTCTATCTCCAAGAGATGCTTTTAAGGTATAGATTCCCATATCCCAACTTAAGTCATTTTCCCCTGCTTCAAGTGTTGTAGTCTCTGTTTGAAAAGGAGCTGTTGTAGAAACATCTGAATCACTCTCTTCCTCTCCTGAATCTTTACTAGTTACCACATATCCAGCTGGTAAATTTGAGAACTCAACACAGTAATCACCTGCATTTAAATCTGTAAACTTATATCTACCCTCTGCATCTGTAGTTGTTATTTGAGTAGAGCCTCTACGGCTACAATTACTTAACAACTCAACAGTGACACCTTCAACTCCTGTCTCATTGATATCCTGAATACCATTTTTATTAGTATCATACCAAACTCTATCTCCGAGAGATGTAGGTCGATAAAAACAAAAATCTACAGTCATATTTCCATTCTCATCATTTGTATCATCAGCACTATCTGTATCTGTTTTACCATTACTTTCTACTGGTTCTGTACCTACTTGTAAAGTAAATTTACCAGAAATATACTCATTTCCATTAGAGGTTGCTATATTTGAATCATTCTCTGTGTCATCATTGTCTACTGTAGTTTGTTGAGTACAAGGAATATACCCCTTTCCTGATGGAGGAGAGACTAAAATAGAGTACGTACCCTCATCTAAACCCGAGAAATAGTATTGTCCATCTGCTTCTGTTTTCTGAACTGGATTTGGCATTACTCTACCATTCTCATCAAGTAGCGTTACATTTACATCTGCTATTCCATTCTCATTATCATCCTGTCGTCCATTGTTATTTAAATCTTCCCATACCAAAGAACCTATACTTACTGTTGGTTTAGGAGAAAAACCAAAATCAAATGAGTGATTATTTGCTCCTGAAGTAGGTATATCTATTGCTGAAATATTAGCATCTGCGTTATCGCCAACAGCTATACCATCACTATCATTACCATTAGCATTAGACCCCTCACCAACATTAGCTACAGTTAAATTTGCAATACCTAAAGCAGATTGTTTTGATGTACCTATTACATTTGGTACTCTAACAAGACAATCATTACTATCTGCTTTTAAAGCAGATATATTGTATTTATGACTAGAAGTTGATGCTCCACTTGGATCATTTGAAAAAATATAATAACCATCAGTATCTGTTGTTGCTGTTGCTACTACAGTACTTCCACAAACTAATTCAACAGAAACATTTGCAATTCCTACTTCATCAGCATCTTGAACACCATTACTATTCGTATCTTCCCATACTCTATCACCAACCTCAATAGGTGCTGGAGCTGTTAAAAGCTCAATGTCTCCTATACCTGATGCTTTCCCTGTATATTTAATAGAACCTGAATTAACATGTGAATACCAATTTTCATTTGCTCCTGTAGTAGTATTAAATGTTTGAACTCCATTAGTTGTCCAGTACTCTCGTCCTGTATCTCCAGAGGGATGAGGATCATTAACTGCTAAAATCATTTGGTTACTACCTTTTAAAATTGCCATAGCACCACCTGAAGGATTGGCATTATTATCTCCACCTTTATCATCAAAAAAATCACCATCAGGAGAATTTCCAGCAGGACAAGAACCTGTACCTTCTAACTCATAAGTACCATTACTATTACAAACTTTAACTATCTCACCCTGTCCAAAAGCATCTTCTGTTGTTGCTGTACTACCTGATTCTGCTGTATAATTATCTTTACCTATCTGCATTCCCCATCTATCTAAAAAACCTAAATAGAGATTACCTTTTTCATCAAAATCTATATCAGCTAAAATAGGTTGATTGTATCCATCCCAATTAGTTGTTGTATCATGAATACTATCTGACCATGGGAAAAAATTAGCATTTTCTGCATAACCATCATCATTACTTCTATCATAACCCATATCCATTGAAAATACTGTACTTAATCCAGCTGATGGATTTGCTAAATCAAAGCTAGAAACATATGCCTTTAAATCACTTTTATTTTGTGATGTAGAGGCGTCACATATGGAACCTAGATATCCTTTACCATTATGAATACCTAACCCCCAAGGTCTAAGCTCCCCACCTGTACAAGTTGGAGTACCATTTAAGTCTGCAATAAGATACTGATTTACCGTTGCAGAGGAGAGAGAAGAAAAATCTCCTGAAGCATCCATAGAAATAAGTGCTTTTTGATTTAAATTGACTGTCCAAAGAGTTTCTGTATTATTATCAAAATCTAAATCACCATAAGAAACTTTTCCAATCTTAGCATATGCATCTAAATCAACAGAAGGAGTTGTTGGATCATTAGGTAAAGTATAATCACTTCCATTTAACCTATCTATAGAACCTAAATCAATGCCACTCTTACCTTGTAAATCTATATTTCCTAATAGTATTGCAGGAGAAGAAGTATAATCAAAAGCATAAATTTTACCAAGACTTCCATTAGCAAAACCTATATGTCTCCAAAGAACGCTTGAGACAAACATTCTCTGTTTAGAGGTTTGAAATCCTTTTCCCCATACAGATCCTATATCTTTTGCTTCAGCATCAGTTATAGGTACAGGACCTGTTCCTTGATTTCCATCATATGTTTTATGATTAGCATTTAGACCACTGTCTGTATAGTTATTTCTTACCAAAGAAGGAATCGTACTTTCTATATTACTTCCACCTGAAAGAATATTCGTAACATATGGAGGTTGTGCTATATTTGAGTAATCATTTACATCATGAAGAGCAAAATTAGCTGTTCCACCATTAGTAATAAACTGAACAGATGAACTTTTAGCTACACCACTACTACTCTCTTTTAAATAAGAAGGAATATTAGTAAACTCAACCCTTACATCAGATGTAGTAGCTAATGACCATGAACCATCTGTTGCAGTTGTTGTAGTTATTCCTCCAGGATAAGCAGTTACTTTAATACCTTCAACACCAATTTCATTAGAGTCTTTAACACCATAACTATTTAATGTTACACCATTAACTGGTATATCTTTAAAAACTATCCCACTTACATCAGCATAAAGGAAACTAGATGTAAGTATAGATAGATTAAAAGCAGAAAAAAATATTTTATTTTTTATATTCAACTTAAACTCCTATATTAATTTAATTATTTAATATAATATCAGATATAAAAAATTTCTTAACTTAATTAGATAATATTTACAAAAAAAATATTATTTTGCATAGCTAAAAAAAATAAAAAACAATTTTATAAAACGATTTAAAGGAAATTGGTAAAGAATAGAAAAGTAAAGAGGTACAAAAAGTACCTCTTAAAAAGTGAGATTAAATCCCAAAGTTAGAAGATTGAACCATTGCATTAATGTATTCAATAAGTGGGTTAACCATAAAGATAGAAGCTACCGTCACAATTACAGCAAAACCAAGGATGGTTAAGAGTGGTTTTGAGACATTGTAGTAGACAGTCTCGTGGTTAATCTCTTTTGAAGGCTCTCTTAAGAACATGTAGACAACTAATTTTAAGTAGTAGTAAGCAGCAATAGCAGAGTTAAGACCCATAACAATCGCCAACCAAAGGTAACCAGCATCTACAGTTGCCGACATAAGATAGATTTTACCCCAAAATACAGAAAATGGTGGAACACCTGCTAAAGATAACATAAACAGAGCCATAACAATCGCACCCATAGGCATAATCTTAATCATTCCTGAAAACTTCTCATAAGGGTGGTCAAAACGTGCATGGTGAACTCTATCTTTGTGTCTACTTACCCATAACATGGTAAATGCACCAAGGTTAGTGAACATAAAGAGTGCATAGTATAAAAATACACCTGTATTAGCTTTGTCTGTGGCTAAAGCAATTGCTACCATAACAAATCCTGCATGAGAGATTGATGAGTAGGCTAACATACGTTTAACATCCTCTTGAACCAATGCCATTAAGTTTGCAATAGTCATGGTAATCACAGCTAGAGTAATAATCATCGTTTGAACCCAATGAATCTCAAGTTCAATGAACATCTCAAAGATTCTCATAGAGACAACAAATGCCGCTACCTTAGGAACAACTGACATATAACCAGCTAGTGGTGCCGAAGCCCCTTCGTAGACATCTGGAGCCCATGTATGGAATGGGAACAGTGAAAGCTTAAAGGCAAAAGCAGCTAAAAGTAGCCCTGCTCCACCAAGAAGCAGAATCATCATTCCACTCTCACTCATACGCTCAGAGATAGCAACAGCAACCTGACCTAACTCTAAACTTCCTGAGATTCCATAAAGAACAGCAGAACCCATAGTAAAGAAACCAGCAGCTAAAGCACCCATAGTAAAGTACTTAACGGCTGCCTCAAATGAGTTGCTTCTGTTGTGTAGAGCAATCAAAGTGTAAAGAGAGAGTGACGCTGTCTCTAAACCAATGAAAATCAAAATTAGGTTATCTGAACTTACCATAAATTGGAAACCAGCAATCATAAACAAAAAGAGAGCAAAGAACTCAGGGTATGAGTACTCATGGAATCTTTTTGAAGTCAACGCCAATGGTATAAACAACATAGAAGCAACCAAAACAAGCACTTGTGAAAGAACAGCTATACCATCCATCAGCAAGACATCAAAAAAGCCCTTTTCTGTAGCCCCATAGGTTAAGCTCATTGTTGAACCAAGGTCAACCAACAAAATAAGAATGGTCAACATAACATAAAGAGACTTATGTAAATTATCTTTTACTAAGTCAATAAGAAGAATAATCAAACCACCACCAATAGCAATAAGCATTGGCATAAGGGTAGAAAGATTAAGTGCTTCTAACGAAATATTTACAGGCTCTAACATTACTTCGCCTCCTTTTCATTAATTACAATTGCTTCTTTTGTCTCACTTGAAATAGCTTTCTTTTCCATCTGTGTCAAGAGAAGTTTTACTGAATTATCAATTGGCTCTAGTACTGGTTTTGGGTAAACCCCTAACCATACTACAATCATTACCAATGGAATCAATGCTGTTAACTCACGCTTATCTAAATCTTTTAACTCTTTGTTCTTCTCATTAGTAAGAGGTCCAAAGAATGAACGCTTATATAGTACCAACATATAGACAGCACCAATAATAATGGTTGTTCCTGCAAGAATAGTTCCAAGTGGTGATACATTGTAGAAACCAAGTAGAACTAAGAACTCACCAACAAATCCAATGGTCAAAGGAAGACCAACAGAAGCCATCAACATCACTCCAAAAATAGTTGCATAGACTGGCATAACCGCAGCCAATCCACCAAACTCACTCATAAGTTTTGTTCCTCTACGCTCATAGATAACACCAACAAGCATAAACAACGCACCCGATACAATCCCGTGGGAGAGCATAAGGAAGACAGAACCACCAAGCCCCTCAGCATTCATTGCAAATACACCCAACATAATCACACCCATATGTGATACAGAAGAGTAGGCAATAACCTGCTTCATATCTTTTTGAGCAAAAGCAACCATTGCAGTGTAGATAACCATAATGATTGAGAGTATCATAATAAATGGTGTAAAGGTTACCGATGCATCAGGTAAAATTGGTAATGAGAATCTAACAAAACCGTAAGTACCCATTTTTAATAATACAGCTGCCAAGATAACCGAACCAATCGTTGGTGCTTGACCGTGAGCCCAAGGTAACCATGTATGGAATGGGAACATTGGAACTTTAATAGCAAATCCAGCAAAAAATGCTAAGAAAAGCCAGAACTGCTGTGTTTCGGTTAATTCTAATGTGTACCAATCTAAAATACTAAATGACCAATCACCAGTTGCTTCATGATAGAGATAAGCTGTCGCTAGAAGACCTACTAACATAATCAATGACCCTGCAAAGGTATATAAGAAGAACTTAACAGCAGCATAAACTCTATCTGGTCCACCCCATGCACCAACAATATAGAGCATTGGAACTAGTGAGAGTTCCCAAAATAGGTAAAATACAATTGCATCTAAAGCAAGGAAAACACCAACCATGGTCATCTCTAAGAAAAGTAGAGAGACAATCATATTTTTCATCTTCTTTGTATCATCTCTAAGTAAGATAATTCCAAGAAGTGTAATCAATGCTGCCATAATAACAATGAAAAGTGAAATTCCATCTACTCCTACATTGTAAGAGATACCAAACTGAGGAATAAGGTCTACTTTTTCAACAAACTGCATTCCTGCATTACTAAGGTCATATTTTGCCCATAACCAAAGAGAGAGTAACAACTCAATTGCTGCTACTGCTACTCCATACGCTTTTGCTGAGTTTTTATCTACAACAAATCCTAAAAACCCTGCTAATGCAGGGAAAAATATTAATATAGTTAAAATACTATCCATCTCTTCTCCCTTACCCTATTACCGACGATACTGTAGCAATAAGCACTAAAATCAAGGCACCAACACCCATCCAGTTAAGGTATGATGATAAGTTACCATTTTGCATTCTTCTTGAAACGTCACCTATTTTATAAGAAGCTTTTCCTATAAAGTCAACAAATCCATCAACAACAGCTTTATCAAGCTCCCAGAATTTTTTCGATGCTTCAGTATATGGTTGAACAATAAACTGGTCATAAAAGTGTGGTACATAGTACTGATTTGCTACCAATTTATAAATAAACGATTGTTCAAACTTCTCATTTCGTCTCCATGCATTAGCTCCTGTTCCTGCATATTTTTTATAGGCTATAACAATTCCTGTCACTGCCAAGACAATAACCAATGTTCCAAGTAGTGGAGCTAAATGGTGTGTATGGTGACTCATCTCATAGTCAGGTAAGTTTTTAGTAATAAACTCATGGAAGTTATCCATAAACCAACCAAATGAGATAGCCAAAATAGCCAATGGTGCCATTGCAACAAGTACATATTTGTACATATCGTGTGGGTGGAAACCTAACGCTTTATAACGCTCTTCACCATGGAAGGTAAAGAAGACTTGTCTAAAGCTATAGAAGGCTGTCATACCAGCTGTAATAACCAAAATACCCCAAATGATAAATGAACCATCATTAAAGGCTGTCTCAATAATTGCATCTTTTGAGTAGAACCCTGCAAAGAATGGAAGTCCAGCTAAGGCAACAGAGGCAATTCCCATATAGACGTAAGAGCCAAACATTACCTTTTTAAGTCCACCCATCTTAAAGATGTCAAGTTCATCATCCATTGCGTGCATAACGTTACCTGCACCCAAGAAGAGAAGAGCTTTAAAGAATGCGTGAGCTGCAAGGTGGAAAAGTGCAATCCAGTAAGCACCAAGACCAGCTGCGGCAAACATATACCCTAACTGTGAAAGTGTTGAGAGTGCAACAATACGTTTAATATCTCTTGCACTCAATGCCATTGATGCTGCATAGAATGCAACAAATGCACCAAGAGAGGCAATAAACATTGAAACTTCATGAACAGCCTCTAACGAATAGAGAGGGTTTGCACGAATAACCAAGAAGACCCCTGCTGTTACCATTGTCGCTGCGTGAATCAATGCAGAAACAGGTGTAGGTCCCTCCATCGCATCTGTTAACCATGTATGAAGTGGGAACTGAGCCGATTTACCCATTGCACCAATAAAGAGTGCAATTGCAATCGAAACTAACAATCCATCAGCTAAGTAAGGAAGTTGTGCAAACACTTCATCATATTGAAGCGAACCAGTATTCCAATAGATAAGGAAGATACCAACCAACATACCAAGGTCAGCCACACGGTTCATAATAAACGCTTCATTTGCTGCCCAAGATGGAGAGATTGATGGGTTCTCATCAAATGGTCTGTCCTCTTTATGATACCAGAAACCAATCAGTAACCAAGAACAGACACCAACACCTTCCCAACCTATAAACAATCCAGCAAAGTTGTCACTCATGACCAAAATCATCATAGAGAAAACAAATGCTGAAAGGTAGGCAAAGAAACGGTTATAGGCTCTGTCATGGTCCATGTACCCTGTTGAGTAGATGTGTACAATGGTAGAGACCAAAGTAACAACTAACATCATGGTAACAGATACTTCATCTACCAAGAAACCAAATGGGATATTTAAATCACCAATTCCAATCCATGTCATCATAGTAACATGAACAGCCCCATGCTCTGCAACATGTAGAGCTAGTGTCACAGAGGCAATAAATGCAATTGCAATAAGCGTCGAGTTAACAACACCTACAAGGTGTGTCTTGGGACTTCTTGCAAAAAATAGTCCAGCAAACAATGACCCAATAAAAGGAGCAAAGAGTGCTACATATACCAAATTTTCCATTCTTCCTATCCTTTCATTGATGAGATAACATCAAGGTCTAATGAACCATACTTCTTATAGAGTAGGATTAAAAGCCCTAAACCAACAGCCACCTCTGAGGCTGCAACAGCAATGACGAAAAAGGCAAACATCTGCCCTGACAAGTCACCATAGTAGCTACCAATCGCTGCAAAAGCAATATTTACAGCATTGAGCATAACTTCCGTAGCAAAGAAGAGCATCAAAAGATTTTTTCTTCTAAGTACACCCATAAATCCTATACTAAACAGTAAACCTGACAGTACAAGATAGTGATTTACACCAATCTCTAACATTATGCATCTCCTTTTTCAAGTTCTACGTTCATCTCTTCATCAATAGCTTCACACTTTGTTAAAGAGTAATCCATCTTCTTACCTGCTAAGATAATTCCAGCAATCATTGCTACAAGTAACATCACCGCTGCTACCTCAAAAGGTACAAGATATTTTGTAAAGAGAACCATACCAACAGCTTGTGCATTTCCAACACCATCCTTTACGGGGTAGAGAGCTTGAATGTTATCACCAATCACTGGTGCAGAGAACATAATCACAAACACAAGTGCCATTAACCCACCAAGTAAAAATACTAAAGTTGGGTTTTGGTGCTTCTCTTTAACTGTTTTAGTTGCATCAAAAAACATCATCGCAAATGCGTAGAGTGCCATAACAGCTCCCACATATACAATAAGTTGAACAACACCTAAGAAATCTGCTCCCAAAAGGAAGAAGAATCCTGAAATTAAAACCATTCCAGCTGCTAGAGATGTCATGGAGTAGAGTACATTTTTACTCATTACGGTTATCAAGAACAAAATTGTTGTTGCAAT
>JALVEV010000043.1 GCA_027030605.1 Campylobacteraceae bacterium
TCAGTAAGTCCTACAATATCTATTTTTCCATCACCTGTAACATCACCTAATTTAATATCTTTGAAATTTTCACTATTTTTCCAACTTTGAGTAGCTGTACTATTTGATAAACCATAACTATTTTCATCTTCTCCTGTATGTAGTATATTTTTGTATGGATACTGCCAATTAAGAGTTGCTAATAATATTACTTTGACTTTACGAGTTTTAGTAGCCTCATTCCCTGCCTCATCTGTTGCAGTATAGGTAATAGTATAAGTTCCTACCTTTGAAGTATCTACACTACCACTTGTTGTAACTTCAACAACACCATCAACATCATCTTTAGCAGTTGCCCCTGCGTCAGTATATTTTGTACCTTGTTCAATAGTTACTGTAGGTTTACCTTTTAGTGTAATAACAGGTGGTGTTGTGTCATCTGAACCACCTCCTGAACTGCCACCTGAACCAACCAACAGTAACATTCCTGTAACTAAAACCACAAATAATTTTATAAATTCAAACATTCGATTCCCTTTTTTCTATATGTTTTATAATTAGATAAGCTACAAAAGTAGCAACAAAAATTGCTCCCATATCACCATTACTATATGTACCATTTTTCAAATACTCCTCAATCACCTTAGGTAAAAACAGAGTATCGTTAGCCGAAAAAGACTGTCCTAACTCAAAAATACTATTTACAAACATCCAAAAGAGTAGAGCAAACCACTTATGCTCTCTATCTAAAGCTAACCAAGTCAAAAGTACAAATGAGAGCTGATGTACAAAACTAGGTAGCCAATTAAACAAAGAGTCAGAGAACCACTCTTTATGCCAAGATGTCACACCCAAATAGTAAGAGCCTAGAACAGGTTGACGAAAAAGTAAATAATAGAAAAAACCAACAAACAGTAAACTCATGCTAAAAAGAAAGAGTCTATTTTTAAAAATCATTATTTACCTCCGTTCTACTTAAAAATTTATCTCTTCATTGCTTCTCCTCCTATAATATAGAGTTTTGTAATGAAAAATTTTAATATTTTTAATTACTCAACAATATATACGAACAAGAAAAGAGAAATTCCCCAAAAAGATTATTTTTTTTGCTCATTTTGTTTTTTGTATTTGCTAACCAATAACTTATAAAAAATTTATATGCTATACTAGACAAAATAATAAAAATCCCGACAAATTAGCTATTTATTAAGAAAAATACGAATAAATAACTAAAATTCCGAGAAAAATGGATAAATATATGACTTTTAGTTTTCAAAACAGAGACCTACCTAATGAATGTAATTTAGTTGGATACTCTTGGTTACTTGAACATTTTAATATAACAGCTCCACTACGAGAGTTTTCAGCCATAAGTAGCAAACGACTTAGCTCTCAGAGTATTCAAAAAGATGGTTGGCTTATCTTTACTTATGCGTAGAGCTTCTAGCTTTTTACTTCTTGCCGATTCACAAGCATCTTTTGAGATAGAGGGAGAGAGAGTAACACGCAATCGAATTGAGAATTGGGGCAAGATTATTAACCAAAAAAAAATCATAAATGATTTGGAGTGCAATCTGAATTTTGCTTAAAAATTTGATGGGCGGAGAACCCATCATACTTTTTTTCTCGGAGTAAGAAAAATGAAAATTACATTTTATTTTTTGTTTCTTATTTTTTTATGTGTCCCTTTTTTTGTGCCTCCTTGTATTGGATTTTTACTAAATAGTTTAAAATGACATCTGTACACCCAATCCTAAATTTGTAGAATCTCCCTTATCTACATAGTCCAAAACTACTTCCATATCATCACTAAACTTATAAGAGATACCAACTCCATAAGATAACCCTGTTTTAGAATCACTTGCTGAAGCACTATTATAATAATTATCTGAACCATCTGCTGTCCAATGTTGATAATTTAACCCAATACGAGGTTTAATAGCTATGCTAGTATCAGGAATTAAAAAATCATAAACACCATAAAGACCAACATTTAGTATCTTCATTTCTAAATCCAAATTATAATAATAATAAGAGTAACTCTTTGATGGATGAGAAACTGTTTGTGTTGCTTCAAGCTCTAAACCCAAATTATTTCCCATCTTTGTACCAACTGCTCCAACCACACTAATACCACTATCTAAATTACCTACTCCACTAGTCTGTGCAACACCCAATCTTCCATAAATATCTGAAGCATTTAAAACACTAACCATAACCAATGTACCTAATACAAACTTTCTTTTCATAATATTTTTCCTTTTTAATTAATTTGTTACACTTATATATACGAATGAGGAAAACCAAATTCCACAATTTTTAAAAAGCTCTAATAACAGCTTCTTGAACATCTTCCATAAATAACCTATCATTAGTTGATTTTGACATAGAGTTATCACTACTTGTTCTATTCAATCCTATAACACATGTAGATTTATTATCAGAATAAGATGAATAATCCATAGTCATACACTCTTCGCCATCATTAGTTTTTCCATATGTTTTACAAGAAACAACTCTATTTTCAGCTAATGTAATAATATCTGTTCCCCCTGTTTGCTTTAATCCATTTTTTAAAGATGAAGATTCACAAACATCTTCTGGGTAATTATAGAAAATCACCACATACTTACGTTTTGAAATCTCATCAGTTTTAGATTTTGTACTAGAAGAGCTACTACCACCTCCTCCACATGCCGTTAATCCGATTACTAATAGTGTAGCCGTAAATGAACTCAAAATTACACTTTTCATAATTCATCCTTGTAAATATAAATTTAGCAACAAAAAATACTAATATTTTTAATTACTCAACAATATATACGAACCAAAAAAGAGCAATTCCCCAAAAAGCTAAAAAAAATATTATTAAATAAATAACAATATAAAATATTTAATAATATCTTTATATTAAACTCTTTTAAGTATAATAATCTTATGAATAAAACACTAAATATCATCAATGGTGACGCATGTATTAACATAATGAAAGAGGCTTATATAGAGGGAGACTTTCTTCCATGGAAAGACTTTCTACATGAAGGAAGTGTTCCTAAGGGGCTTACTTTAGAAGAGTTATCAATTATTCGTGCAAACTTCATTTCAGAATATGGACTTGGTGAATTTAGTGAAATTTATAAAAATTTTAAAGAGCGAGACAATCAACTTAAAAACTATAAAAACTATCAGAGAGTTGTTTTATGGTTTGAACATGACCTCTATGACCAACTACAACTACTACAACTTCTTGACTGGTTTGCAACACAAGAGCTAAACAATATAGAACTAACCCTCATCTCTACGAACAACTACTTAGGCGAGTCAAGCCCTCAACAGATAAAAAAGATGTTACACTATGCAATAAAAGTTACCCCTAAACACTTTAAACTTGCTCAAGAAGCATGGTCTGCTTTTAGAGAGTCTACTCCAAAAAAATGGTTTAAACTTTTAAAAAAATCAACCTCTATTTTACCTTTTTTACAACCTACTATTTTAAGACTCTTAGAGGAGTTTCCTAACACAAAAAATGGTCTCTCTCGAACAGAGTATCAAGCTCTACTTGTTATCTCTAATGGCATAGATGATGCCCATGATATTTTTGAAAAATCTCAAAGTTTTGAAGAGCGAAAATTTATGGGAGAAGTTATCTTTTGGAAAATTTTAAACAATTTTGAAAACTATAATATTATAAAAAGAGACATACACAAGAAACTTACCATTACCCCTTTAGGAAGGGAACTTCTTGATGGAAAACATTTTTGGTTTGAAATTATGCCTCTTGACCGTTACATTGGAGGTTGTCATTTAAGCTTAGAGAACTTGTGGTGTTGGGATGTTCCTAATAAAACTATAAAACAGTACTACTTCTCAAAAGTACTCAATGAGCTTTTAGTTGTAAAATAGAGCCTCTAACCTCTCAACTATCTCTTCAGTAGAGAAGATTTTAACATACCTAATTTTATGTTTATTAAAGTATGCATAGAGCTTTTGGTCATGCTCCTCTAACTTCTGTTGATAGTGTGTAATTGCTCTGCAAGAGAGTATTTGTGAAAATAATCTATTTGTAATTGGATTTAAAAGTTGAGCTTCAGGCTTTTGTGTAGGGGATTCCTCCCATGGGTCACGAACTATCAAAACACATACTTCATGCTTTTGAGCCAAAATAGAGAGGTCAACCTCATCTAAAAAGTCCCCCACTAAAAAGAGTAGGCTCTTCTCCTCTATTTTTTCTAAAAGTCTATGCTCAATTTGACCATAGTCCAAGGCTAACCCCAAAGGTTCAACTTCTAAAAGCTGTTTAAGTGTTGCTTCAACCTCTTTAATCCGTTTACTTGGTTCACGCTGTTTAAAACTCTCTCCTATAAAAAGAGAACTCTGTAGTAAATCATTAGAATAGAGTGCAGAGTAGGACAAAACTGCAAAAAGTTGCCCCATAAGCTCTTGCTTCTTACCAATAACCATTCGACCATCTACCAACATAGCAACTACAACATTAAGCTCTCGCTCCTCATGCATCTTTTTAACATAAGGTTCACCAAATTTTGCAGAGTTTATCCAAGAGATGTGTCGTATGTCATCTGAGCTATCGTAGGTTCTAAGTTCAGAGAAGTCATAACCCTGACCTAAAAACTTAGAGAAGTTACCACCTTGAAGGAGTCTATAGACATCCTCCTTAGCTTTTAGTGTGATTGTTTCGATGCTCTCTTTCATT
>JALVEV010000044.1 GCA_027030605.1 Campylobacteraceae bacterium
TAAAAGTAATGAGTGCAGATAAGCCTTTTAAAGTTTTGAGCCAACAAAAAGCCTCTCTACAATGTTACATTTTTAATGGAGTTACTACTAAGTATCGAAAGCGATATTTTAATGAAGCCTTTACCCCACAACAACTCGAACAACTTATTCATGAGAAGCAATTTAACCAAACCATTTTTAAAGTTGTTACTACCCATGCTCTACAGAAGAGTAAAGAGTCACTTGTTTTTTTTATAGAGGAGAACAACCTTACCTTTGAGTCTAACTTTTTACTAGCTATAAATGCCATTGAGTTTAACCAACTAAAAGTTGCTCTTAACTTCTTAAAGATAGCACGAACCAAAGCAGAACATCAGAGTCAATATGACCAAGTAGATTTTTGGAACTATCTTCTAACCAAAGATAAAAAGTACCTAGAAAAACTCCTTAAGAGTTATGATATCAATCTCTACACCTTACGTGCTAGAGATATTTTAAACAAACCTTACCCTAAAGTGGTTACACCTAATCTTCCTGTTAAGCACTTTAAAGATTTTGATGTGACCAATCCTATTGATTGGGAAAAAATTAAAATTGAGATGAAAAAGCATCCTGAAAAGTTAAGTGAATTAGCCGAAAAATATAAATCTTCTGAGACTCTAGGGGTCTATACCTACATAAAAGAGAAAGAGAGTAACTATAAAATTCCCTATTATCCTATGCCCTACCCTCTAGCCATGTGGGGACTTAGCAAAGAGAGAAAAGCCCTACTCTATGCTCTTGCTAGACAAGAGAGCCGTTTTATTCCTGCCTCTGTATCTTCCTCTTACGCTTTAGGTATGATGCAGATTATGCCTTTCCTAATTAAACACCTTGCCAAAGAGCGTGGGCAGAAGATGGATTTGAACGAGATATTTAACCCTTATACAGCTATTAATTATGCTAACCAGCACCTTGATTATCTTAATAAATGGCTCTATCACCCTCTCTTTGTCGCCTATGCTTACAATGGAGGTATAGGATTTACTAGACGAACCTTAAAAAGCTCTCATCTCTTTAAGAAAGGAACTTACGAACCTTATCTTAGTATGGAACTTATTGACTATAGAGAATCAAGAGAGTATGGTAAAAAAGTATTGGCTAATTTTGTTCTCTATTTAAATCTGTTAGGGATTCAAACAAAGGTTTCTCCCCTTTTGAAAAGTTTAGTATATCCCGACCAAACCGATCGTTTTCGAAAATAAGATTAAAATTGTTTTTAGGAGTCTTTTTAAATTTAACTTTATAGTAAGTACTCCAGTTGTCTACCATAGGCATCTCATAACGTAAAGGGTCATCTTTGTCTAGTTTCTTAACCTCTAGTGGTTTTAGACCATCAAGGCTTAAAGAGTAACCTTTAGTATTAAATTCATTTTTTTCACTATTTGGAATATATACCCCAACAAAAAAATATTCACCATTTTTTAACTCATTTTTAAAACGTTTCTGGCAAGAGTGATTCTTAAATACAGGATTTAAATAGGTCGCGGTTAACAAAGCTTTCGTCTCAAAAGAGGCCATAAGTTGAGCCTTTTGAGTGTTATTTAAAGCAGTATGGTAAACCTCATCTCTAGTAAATAGTTGTTCAAAATCTGACTTATCTTGAATGCCACATCCCTCTTTTTTTTGAGAACACCCTAAGAGAACTAAAACAGAAGCTAAAAGTAAAACTTTTTTATACATTAAAAATGACCTTTATTTTTAATCCATTTTAACATATTTTGTATAAACATTAATGTATAATTCAAGCTATAAATCTAAGGAAAAGTCATGAAACGTTTTGCTGTCGCTTTTACAGGACCTTCTGGTTCAGGAAAAACTACACTTGTTGAGAAACTCTCCAACGAGTTTATAAAGACAAGAGAGGTTGCTATTATCAAGCATGACCCAAAAGATAAAGGTCTCTTTGACAAAGAGGGGAAAGACAGTTATAAGTTTTCTCAAACAGGTGCAGAGGTTGTAGTAACCTCACCTACACGAACGACCTACTTTTCGCAACGACAAAAAGAGTTAGATGAGATTATTGAGATGTTTAACCATTTCGATATTTTACTTGTAGAGGGGTTAAAAACCTTACCTCTGCCTCGGATTGCTATCTTTAGAAACAGCATAGAAGAGAGCTATCTTTCATGTAGTGAAGCCATAGCTGTTGACCACACTGTAGAGTTAAATCAGTATGAGATTCCTAAAAATATTGATATTTTAGATTTAAACAACACTCAAGAGATTATTGAGTGGATAGACAAAAACGCAAAAAGCGTATAGTAAGGACAGAAATGAACGATATATTTGAGACCATAAAAAGAGTTGCTTTTGAGATTGACAATGCTATTAAAACAGAAGAGCTTGGTTACTCTGATTCTGAAAACTCTTCAGGAGAGGAGCAACTTAAACTTGATGTGCAGTCTGACCTTATTATAGAGAAGGCTTTTTCCTCGGTAGCTTCGGTTAAAGCCTTAGTAAGTGAAGAGAAAGAGGGGGTATTAAAACTCTCTAAAACTGGAACTTATACCATTTGTTACGACCCACTAGATGGCTCTAGTCTTGTCGATGTTAACCTCTCTGTTGGTTCTATTTTTGGAATTTATGAGGGAGAGTTAGAGGGTAAAAACCTTGTTGCCTCTGCTTATGTGGTCTATGGACCAAGAATAGAGCTAGTAGTTGCTGACCGTAACTCTGCACCTAAACTCTATCGAGCTGTAGGTGGTGAATTTAAATTTATCTCAGAAATTAAAATGGGCGAAAAAGGGAAGCTCAATGCACCTGGAGGAACCCAACAAAATTGGTGTGATTACCATAAAACGTTCATAGATGAACTCTTTGCAGAGGGGTATCGTCTACGCTACTCAGGGGGTATGGTTCCTGACCTGCATCAAATTATGCTTAAAGGTGGGGGGCTATTCTCTTACCCTGGAACCTCGGACAAACCTAATGGAAAGCTAAGACAACTCTTTGAGGTGATTCCTTTTGCTCTTATGTACGAACAAGCAGGTGGAGAGGCTATTAACCATAAAGGCATGAGACTTTTAGAACTTGTACCAACTCACCCACACGACACAAGCCCATGTTTCTTTGGAAGTCACTATGAAATCTCTGCTCTTCGAGAAGCCTATGGAATAAAAGAGTAAACCATGAGTAATGAACTCTCACTAGATGAATGGGAATTGGCTCTTAAACAGAAGAGAAAAGAGCTAGAGACATGTCAAAAAAGAGAACAAGTTAAGTCATGCCTTTCTTGTTCCAAACTTTTAAACTGTGAAACCCGCGATACTTATGTTCATGCTGTCTACAGTAGTATGAACAAAGGTACTGGAGGTGGGTTTGAGTTTTAAAAAACAAAAGGTTAATATGTTAAAAAGTTTCTGGTTTTGGACACTTATAATTCTTATAACCATACAATTTTTCTCTTTAGATGTACCTGCAAAACTACCTATTAAAAAAGGTGAAGAGCTACAAGCCTCTTCTGAAGTAATAAGCATCTTAAAGAGGTCTTGTTACGATTGTCACTCTTCTGAGGTTAAAGCACCATGGTACTATAAAGTAGCTCCTATCTCTTGGTTTACACAAGTTCATGTAAAAAATGCACGAGCTGTTGTCAACTTTTCCAAATGGAACAGCTACTCAAAAACTAAACAACTTAAAGTTTTAGACAAACTGCCTAAATCAGTAGTGATTCGTATGCCCATGCCCATTTATACCTATATGCATAAAGAAGCCATACTAACAAATAAAGAGAAAAAAACTCTTGCAAAATGGGCAAGAGAGTTAAAAGAAAAGATTAAATAGGATAAATATTGTCCTATTTAAAATAAATTCTGCTATAATGCATTTATAAATTCAAAAATAGAAGGAATTAACATGCCAAAAATCAACAAATACGTAGACATTTCAGAAGTAGATAGAGAAGCGAAAAAAGACCTTATTGACAGACATTCGCCATTTATTACTTGTGCAGAGACAGCAACTGCTGGTGAACCATTTGAAGTAACTGTAAAAATGGGTAACGAATATACTCACCCAGATGATTTTGACCACTACATTGAGTCTATTACTCTTTTTAATGGTGATACAAAATTAGCACAAGCTACTTATGTTCCAGGAACTCTTGGAAATATTAAAGCTCATAACACTACTACATTTACAATTATTCCAACAGGAAAAAAACTTAAATTGGTAGCACATGGTTACTGTACAAAACATGGTATCTGGGAAGGTACTGAAGTAGAAGTACCTGTAAACTAAACTTTTTACCTCTAAAAACTAGGACAAGATATACTACCTTGTCCTAAATTCCCGAATTTCATACACACTCTTTTTTTAAATCTAACTATTTTAAATCATAACTTTAAATCTATTTTCTTTGATAATATATAAATATTTTGCTAGAATGTTCATAAAGACTTTAATAAAAAGGTAAGAGATGAAAAAAATAGAAGCAATTATTAAGCCATTTAAACTTGAAGAGGTAAAAGAGGCATTAGTAGAAGCAGGAATTGAGGGAATGACTGTTTCAGAAGTCAAAGGTTATGGACGACAACAAGGACATACAGAACTCTATAGAGGAGCTGAGTATGTTGTTGAGTTTATTCCAAAAGTTAAAATAGATATTGTTGTTAGCAATGATGAGTATGCACAGAG
>JALVEV010000045.1 GCA_027030605.1 Campylobacteraceae bacterium
CCTCTTGTAAGGCAATTGAACCCTCTGAAAAGAGGTAACGCATCATGGCATCATAACCAATTAGTAGTGCCAAAGCTATGGCTAATATAGCTGTGAAAAAACCTATTTTTTTTGTTAGTGTGTCTATATAATAACTCATTTTTTATTCCTTAAAAAAGTCATAGGACTCAACTATAATCACACATTACCTAAATAAAACTAGGAGCATCATTAGCAAACAAAATCAAATCTCCTGCCTTTGTATGCTCTATTAGCATCTCTTGCATCTTATCTTTACTCTCTAACTTAATTAACCTTGTAGACTCAACATGGTCTCTAAAGACTCCATAGTTCAAATCACCCGTTACCACAACCAAATCAAATATCTCATTTGCTCTTTTTGCTACCTCTATATTAAGCTCTTCATCAACCTCAACTAAACCAGGGGTAATTACTACTTTTCTTCCTTCATAAGTTGAAGCAAGATTAAAGCCCTCTAACATACCATCAATATTTCCGTTAAATGAGTCATCTATAATAACCTTTCCACCTGCGTCTATGCGTTGTAGTCGGTGTGGAGTTGGCTCTAGTGAGTTGAGCTGTTTTTTAATGCTCTCTTCATCTACATCTAAAGCCTGTGCAACTTTAATGGCTAGTCCTAAGTTCATAGCGTTGAATGAGCCTAAGATATTTGCATGATACTCATTATCGTCCATTTTAAAATCTAATCCATCTAATGTAGCTCTTATGTCATATATCTCTTTACCAAACTCATGAACATGTTTAAGAGGTTGTATCTTTGCACTCTGGTCAACCCACGCCTCTTTAAGACGTTCAGAAGATAAAATCTCCATTTTAGTATTTCTAATATTCTCTAAAGTTTTAAAGTACTCAATATGTGCAGGTCCAATCTTTCCTACTACAGCTAAGTGAGGGTTAACAAACTTTGTAATCTCAGCAATATCACCCTCTGCTCTTGCACCCATCTCCACCACATAGACCTCTGTATCTTCAGGTAAATCATCGTTAATATCTTTAACCACTCCCCCAAAAGTGTTAACAGAGCGAGGTGTAGCATAGACGTTATATTTAGCTTTTAAGATGTGGGCGATGTAGTTTTTTATGCTTGTCTTTCCATATGAAGCTGTTACCCCAACCACAACCATATTTGACATACTCTCTAACTTCTTCTCTGCTTTTCTCTGAAACCCTAAAAAGAGCATCTTCTCCATCATAGTAGAGATAAGATGAGCTAAAACAATAGGTGTAAATACTGCAAAACTCTCATAGTTAACACCCACAAACTTTAACATTACACTAAAAAATGTTAAAAAGACTAAAGTAGCAAAAAATCGTTTAACTCGTCCTGTAAAGACCAATGGTTTATCTTGCTCTTGTCTCCATTTGTAGAGCATGGCAATATAGACAACGGTAGCAATAATACTTAGATTAAAGTATTTGTTCAGAAGAAAATAAGCTAAGAGAGGAAGTAAAAAATAGACCAAATGCCACCAAGCTTTAGTATGGTGAAACAGTACCCTCTCTAACTTATAAGAGTACCACTGCATATTGGTCATAAAGTAGTAGCCAAGAGCCAATACAAACAGAATGTTACTTAAAATATCTAATGCTATCATTGTTGTTTCCTAAAATAAAATCAAGGAAACATTTTAGCATATTTGTTACGCTATATGCATAAATTGAGAGAGGAAAATAATAGTTAAAACAAAAGCAAATGGCAAACGATGACTTTTAAAGACAAAGGGTTGTATCTTGAAATAGACTTGCAATCCACCTCTAAGTCCAAGCCAAATTCCTAAAAAGGCTTTAAGTGAAAGCATCATCTGAAAATGGGTCATACCATCAGGTCCAATGGTTCCAAAAACTTGACTAATAAGGTATAACCCTGTAACTACAGCTACAATAAGACTTGGTGGAACTACCTTTCTAACATACATCATAAAAGACTCTCTTATCTTTTGATGCTCCTCTTCACTAAAACTTCTCTTTATTTTACTTAAAAAGAGATTGTCAGTAATGAGAAATCCACCATAGATAAAAGCAGCGAAAAGATGAATGGTTTTAATGATAATAAAAAGCATATAGCGTCCTCAAAATAGTTTTGAGAATTATAGAGTAAATTTAATTGGAACTATTTGATTTTGGTCAAGTGATTATGCCAAGAGATAACTCTTGGCTAGAAGGTTACTCACCCTTTTTATCAGCAGCAATACTAGGTTTAATTCCTCTTGGAGCAACCATCCAGAATTTACGGATTTCGTATCTCCAACTTTCTAGAATTTTACTTGCAACTTTACTACCTGTTTTTTCTATATAATCTTTGAGTAATGCTTTAAGCTCAAATCGTTCCTCTTCCCACTCATCAGTGTCAATACGAAGTGCTTCAACAAGCTCAGGATTTACTTTTTCATAAAGCTCACTCTTTTCATCATAAACAAATGCTTTACCACCTGTCATACCTGCACCAAAGTTGACCCCTGTCTTACCAAGAATCACAACCACTCCACCTGTCATATACTCACATGGGTGGTCACCTGTTCCCTCAACAACAGCAATGGCTCCTGAATTTCTAACAGCAAAACGCTCACCTACTTTACCATGAACATAGAGTCTACCACCTGTTGCACCATAGAGACAAGTATTTCCACCAAGAGCAAACTCTTGACCAGCTTTAGTAGAGGTAATGACAATGTTACCACCATTCATCCCTTTACCAATATAGTCATTTCCTGCACCCTCAATGTTAATATTGATTCCTTTTGACATAAATGCACCAAGCGATTGACCTGTGGTACCTTTCATGTTAAGGGTAATGGTTCCATCAGGAAGCCCTGCATTACCATAAAGAGCTGCAATCTCACCAGAGATTCTTGTTGCAAAACTTCTGTTTAGGTTAGAAATCTCTTTGTTAATCACAACTGGTTTTGATGGCTCTTTGATGGTTGGCATTAACTCTTTTACCAACTCCTGCTCATACTCATTTTGGTCATAAGGTTCATTAAATGGAACTTGACAAGTGTTTACACCATCTAATTTATAGAGCAACTCTTCAAAGTTAAACTTCTTAGCAAACTCATCATCTATCACTTTTAAGAGGTGGTTTTGCCCAATAATCTCCTCTAATGACTTGTAGCCAAGCTCTGCCAAAATCTCTCGAACCTCTTGAGCTATAAGCGTAAAGTAGTTAACAACTTTGTCTACATTTCCTGTAAATTTCTCTCTTAAGTGAGGGTCTTGTGTTGCAACACCAACACCACAAGTGTTAAGGTGACAGATACGAAGCATAATACACCCTACAAGAACCAATGCACCTGTACCAAAGGCATACTCTTCTGCACCAAAGATAGCAGCTTTAACAATGTCAAGACCAGTTTTTAGCCCACCATCAGTCTCAAGTGTTACTTGACCTCTTAAATTGTTAGCTTTTAGAGCATTGTGAGCCTCTATAAGTCCTAACTCCCATGGGTTACCTGCAAATCGAATAGAGCCTATAGGAGCTGCACCTGTACCACCATCGGCACCTGAGATAATGATTTTGTCAGCATACGCTTTAGCTACACCTGCGGCAATGGTTCCAACACCTGCTGTTGAGACCAATTTAACGGCCACTCTTGCATTTGGATTAATCTGTTTAAGGTCAAAAATCAACTGTGCCAAATCCTCAATAGAGTAGATGTCATGGTGTGGTGGTGGAGAGATAAGTGTAACCCCTGGTTTGGTAAATCTAAGCTCTGCAATAAGAGGTGAGACTTTACTACCAGGAAGCTGTCCACCCTCACCTGGTTTTGCACCTTGTGCTACTTTAATCTGTAACTCTGTAGCAGAACGTAAATACTCAGGTGTTACTCCAAAACGCCCAGAAGCAATCTGTTTAATAGATGAGTTTAGCTCTGTTCCATAACGTTTTGGGTCTTCCCCTCCCTCACCTGAGTTTGATTTAGCTCCAATTCTATTCATAGCAGCAGCTAAAGTCTCATGTGCCTCTTGAGAGATAGACCCCATAGACATTGCAGCTGTTGAGAAACGTTTAAAGATTTCCTCTAGTGGCTCTACCTCATCAATTGAGATAGGTTCACGCTGGGAGTTAAGCTCATAGAAGTCTCTAATAAACTTTTTATCTCTCTGGTTTACCAGTTTTTTAACCTCTTCATAGTCAGAAACCTCTCCACTTTCGGCAGCTTTTTGCATAGCAGAGATGGTTGGACGAGAGAAGTCATGGAACTCCTCTCCTCTTCTATATTTATAGAAACCACCTTTGTAAAGGGCATTCTTTTTACCCTCAAAGGCATCGGTAAAGGCACGAGCATGATTACTGTTAAGACGTGCATCTATATCTTCATAACTAAGCCCTGTTAAAAGTGCTGTTGTTCCTGCAAAACAGTCATCAACAATCTCTTGACTCAATCCAATAGTATCAAATAGACGTGAGTTACGGTAAGATGAGATAGTTGAGATACCCATTTTAGACATAATCTTCATAAGACCTGCACCCATAGCACGTCTAAATCGTCTTAGAGTATGTTTAAGCTCATCGCTCTCTCCCTCTAACTCTGTTACAATGTAGTAGAGAAGATAAGGGAAGATGGCCGCAGCCCCATAAGCAATCATACAGGCAGCAGAGTGAGGGTCAAATACCTCACCTGTTACAGCAA
>JALVEV010000046.1 GCA_027030605.1 Campylobacteraceae bacterium
AGCATTATTTCGACGTGGGTTGTAACGACTTCCTCCTGTAGTCTCTCTAAGGTCAAGTCGTTTTATCTCACCATTCTCTTTATAAAGTAATACAGCATAGTATTTTCCCTCTTTGACCATTTGGTTGCTATCATTAGTTCCATTCCATGTATCATCATAACTACCAGACTCTCTAGTACTCCAATCTTGAATAGTTTTAACTACATTTTTGTTCTCATCTTCTATTACAAGAGAAATCTCTGCTTTTGCACCTAAGATAGTATGGATTGTTGTAGTGTCATTGTTTTCTGTATCGACTGTATCTGATGAGACAGAAAGAGATAAAGACTGCTCTACAACTATCTCTAGTGCATCATAAGTTACTCTTCCATCTGTTGTTGTTACTTTAATCTTAGGATAGAATGTTCCTGCATTGACAAAGTTATGACTAACCGAAGCACTACTATTGCTACTGTAGTCATACACTCCATCACCATCAAAATCCCACTCATATTTTGAAAATCCCTTATTTTGTGGGTCTGTTGCTGTTGCATTAAAATTTACATTTAAAGGTGCTTTTCCTTGAGTTGTTGAAGCAGAAGCTACAACAGAAGGAGAACCTACTGTTGAGGCAAACACTGTAGTTGTTGGTGTAGTATATACAGTACTTGCACCCAAATTATCTATAACACGAACTTTTGCATTAAAGACCCCTTGGGTTGTATATTGATGGTTTATTACTCTATTGGTACTGTTTTCATCATACGTACCATCACCATCAAAATCCCACTCATAACGAGCTATACCATTAGCATCAGTTGCTGTTACTACAAACTGTACTGTTAGTGGAACAGCTCCATTTGAAGGTGTTGACTCTACAGTAACTTGTGGTGGAGAGTTTAAGATATGCACCATCACACTACCTATTACCTCGTCTCCATTTGCATCTACTACTTTTAATGTAACATTATAATCTCCAGGTGTTGTATAGCTCCAAGAGTAACTATTAGCTGTAATGTCACTTCTATCATATCTACCATCACCATTAAAATCCCAAGAATAGGTTTGAATTGCATTATTGGTAGTTACTTTAGGAGAAAAAGTAATAGTTGTAGGAGCATAACTACTTGTTGATGAGGCTATAGGAGTAGCAGTTAATTTATTTTTCTCTTGAACAAAAATATTCATATCTTTTAGAGCTTGATTTTCTGCATTATCTTTAGCTTTTACTGTTATTTTAACAGTTCCAAAAGGTAGAGGTTGTTCGGCAGTTGGGTTATATGTTACTACATTACCATCTCTAGTAATATTCATAGTTTGATTAACATCGTTAATATAAAACTCTATGGAGTCATAATCAACACCAACATCATCATCTGTAATTTTTACTTTTATTACAGTTGTAACATCTTGAATAATCTCACCTTCGGTTAGGTTTTGTAGTTTTATGGTTGGGGGGGTCGTGTCTGAATTTATAACATTTAATGCTTGAATATCATCAATATAGCCAGAACCTTTAATAAAAAATCCATTAACAGCAACAAAAGGATTATCAGGCATAAAAGCATTCCAATCTGCCTCTAAATCTCTTATAAAGGTATGCCATGTTCCATCTGCACTATCTTCTCCTAAACCATAACTAACTTTTCCTCCACGGATTTTACCTTTTATATCTATACTTTGATTAGTATAAGTTAAAAATCGATTTCCATGTTCTGTTGTAATTGGAATATAGATTCTAAATGGTTCATTATACTTCATTGACCATTTAAGTACTTTCTCTGTTTGGTTATGCCATGCTCCAACATAGGATGCTCTTCCTGCTCTGTTACCTAAACGAAAGCCAGTATTTTTTCCATTACCTGTTAATTTAATAACTCGGCTTCCTCTCCCTACATCTTCTATATTTTCAATGTTTGCATCAGTTGTATCTCCATAGATTACCCAACCTATTGTTGCATTATCTTCTGCATCTTCGTATGTTGTTGCAAATATTGGTATAGTAAAAAATAGTATACTTATTAACAACAAAACAGTTTTCATACTTTTATTAAATATTTTCATTTGCTTTCCTTTTTTAAACTTACTACAACCAAATCCCTAAATATTCGGCTCTAATAGATTTTATAAAATAATGCTACTCTCTTGATTAACAGTAGCTTAACTTTTTTTAAAAAACAAAAAAAAATATTAAATATTCTGTTTTATTAGATGTTAGTAATTATATTGAAATAAAAAATAATAATTTTTATTATGTTTTATAGTTATTAATACAATAAATAATCCAAACTACTAGTTCAACTTATTTAAACCCCAAAATAAAAACCGTCCCCTCCCCCTCTTTTGACTCAAACTCTATCCCAATACCATAAGCAGTACAAACCTTATGAACAATATTTAACCCCAAACCAAAACCACCTACTTGCTCTGTTGCTCTATAGAAACGCTCATAGATAGCACTCTGCTTCTTCTTAGCAATCCCTACTCCTGTATCTGAGATAATAAGTCTATTTTTTAAAAGTTTAACCTCTATTTTTCCACCTATTTTATTGTACTTTATGGCATTGGTAACAAGATTATGAAAGAGTCGAACAAAACTCTCTTTATCTATTTTAAAATAGATTTCATCCTCCTCTACTAGGGTCAAACTTACTTTTCGCTTCTCTGCTAAAAGTGTTAAGTAGGTCAACTCCTCTTTGATAATCTCATTTAAAAATAGCTCTTCAACCACTCTCTCTTTTGGCTCCTCAAGCATCAAATAGCTCAAATCTTTATGAATCTCAGAGACACGTTTTGCAGAGAGTCTTATACGCTCTAGGTTTTTAGGGGTATCTAGTTTAGGAGCATCTAAAGAGAGCATTAATGCTGTAATAGGCGTGTTGAGTTCATGAGTACTATCTTTGATAAAGTTGTCCAACTGTACCCGTTTAGCTTGAATAGGTTTAATAAACAGTTTAGCCAAAAAGTACCCAACCAAACTCAAAAAGAGATAGATAGCAATCAAATAGAGCATAATTTTACTCTGTAGATTCATAATATAGTTAGAGACACCCTCTTTTTCAATCACTATACTCTCTACCCCCAAGTGTCCAAAAGTACTTTGATTGACCAATATCATCTTCTTTTTATCTTGGTAGAAATGTTTTGAAAAATCTATCTTATCTTCTATAGAAGAGACAATGGGGTGATTGTTTTTATCGTAAAAGCCTATTTTCCCTTGATATTTGTTTACAACATCTTCTAAAGAAAAAGGTTTTTTACTCATATGTGCATAGATAATTTTAGAAGAGAGTACCGAAGCGTTCATCTGCATCATACTTTTTGTCTTTTCGTAAAAAGCTTTTGACTCATTTTGATAAAAAAGATAAGCAATAACAGCAAAAAGAACAAATGAAGAGCCTAAATAGAGTACCAAAAACTGTAAAAGTGTTCGTCTCTCCTCTTTAATTAAATAGATAACCAACTCCTCGAATGGTAGAGATAGCATCTTCGCCTAAATATTTTCGTAGTCTCTTTATATAGGTTCTTAAAGTCGATGACCCAGGAGCTGTGTCATACGACCAGACATTAACCATAAGCTCATCACTAGAGATAACCTTACCACGGTTATGTAGAAAGTAGGCTAAAAATTCACCCTCTTTTTTAGAGAGAGGTATCCTCTCGTTGTGAAGATGAAGTATATGTTTAGAGAGGTCATAACTCACCCCCTCTCTAATCTGAACAATCGCTTCATTATCTATCTGAAACTGTCGTTTTATATTGTCGATTCGTGCCTTTAGCTCTATCATCTCAAAAGGCTTTTTTAAGTAATCATTTGCTCCTAACTCAAACCCCTCTAAGACATCAGTCGAGCTGTTCATAGAGGTAATAAAGATAGTCGGAGTCTTATTGCCTGACTCTCTCAAATTTTTTAGAAGCTCAAAGCCACTCAAGTTAGGAACGTTAACGTCTAAAAGGAGTAAATCAAATCTCTTCTCAAAGAGTAGCTCTTCTGCCTCTATACCGTCATAAACAGGAGTAACATCATACTCATAGTACTCCAAATGCTCAACAATTACTTCTGAAAGCGTTAAATCATCTTCTAAAAGTAAAATATTCAAGCTTTAGACCTCTTCATCTTTAAGTTTCATAAGTAAAACTAGATTTCTAACACTGTAAAAGCTATCTATCTCTCTCCATCCAAGCTTTGAGACAGCCTCTTCTAGCTCTGGAAATGGTTTATTGTTAATATAAGCTTCAGGTACCTTTTTACCTTCACTTGTATTGGTATAGACTGTTCGAATAGCATAGATATCTTTAGTTAATGGTAATGCTTTTATACTCTTCTCAATCACATCAAACACTCTATCAATATCATCTATAACATTATCAAACTTCTCAACTCCACGATACCCAAAGTTAGAAACCACCACCTGCCAACGTGAACCATTTATCTCCCAAATATCTGTACCAACACCATTTTCAACCTTTTTTCCATGTTCCCAAAAGGCTGTAATGAATGTATGAAGTACATTGACCTCAAATTGCCCAAATGCCGAAGCCAATGCCTCTTCATGTGTTGCATCTTGTGCCACAAAAGACTCTACAAAATGACCATCAGGGAAGAGCATAGTGATGTCCAGTTGTACTACAACCGACTCTCCAAAATCTTCCATCTCAAAGGCTCTTGCTGTAATTCCTGGGAACATTCCATTTGAGAAGAGATACTCCTCCATTGGTTCTAACACCACATCATACTCTCCTAAAATATCTACTAACTGCTGATTAACATCTATATCTAATAGTTTACTCAATTTTTATACCTTATTTTTTTAATGTTAATCATAGTTAAATATCGCTTTAATCCTCTTTTTTCTTGGGGATTAATAGTTTTTTAAAAAATTATTTTTGAAAAAGATGTAGATTAAATTAGAAAAAATAATATATAGAAGAATTAAAATAGTGTTTTAGAAGGGGTGGGTAGGCTTATTGCCTACCTTTTAGAGTTACTCTACAATTAGAATTTCACCATTTATAGTATCACTATCAGTGTTACCAAAATTATCTGTAATAACTAATGTAGCAGTATAGAACCCTGAAGCTGGTGGTACAACATCTAAAGTCACACCTGTTCCTAAACTATCTCCATTATAAAACCACTCATACTTCACAATATTTCCTATAGTACCTGGTGTACTTGCACTACCATCTAATGTTACTGTTGGATTATCTGGTGTTAAAGTTACATTAATATCAGGACCTGCATCTGCATGCATATGTGTTGGATTAGAGATAACAGAGACATTAACATCTACGGTATCACTAGCAGTATCACCTACACTATCAGTAACTACTAATGTAACCGTATAGTCTCCTGAAAGTTTAGGTTCAACATCTATAATCATACCTCTTCCTAAACTCTCTCCATTGTAAAACCACTCATAGTTAACAATTGGTCCATTAGCACCAGCTATACTTCCTGAACCATCCAATGTTACACTTGGATTACTAGCAGTAACATTAACATCTTGGTCTGCACCTGCATTTGCAGTTAAAGAAGCCATTGCATTATCTGACAACATAATATCATCTACTCTACCTGAACCTCGAATAAAGAATCCATTAACAGCAACAATAGGATTATTAGGCATATAGGCATTCCAGTCTGCCTCTAAATCTCTTGAAAAGGTATGCCATGTTCCATCTATACTATTTTCGCCTAAACCATAACGAACCTTTCCTCCACGAATCACACCTTTTATATCTTCACTTTGATTAGTGTAAGATAAGAAACGATTTCCATTTACTGTTAAAAGTGAAACTAGTATAGTAAAGTCTTCATCATACTTCATTGACCATTGAAGTTGTTTCTCTGTTTGATTATTCCAATTATCACTACCTTTTCCATGTTGGTTACCCAAACGGTACCCTGTGTTTTGCCCATTACCCATTAATTCAATAACTCGGCTTCCTTTGTCACTATCAGCTACATTCATAACTGTTGCATCTGTTGTACCTGTATAGATAACCCAACCTGTAGTAGCATTGTCTTCTGCATCTTCATATGTTGTTGCCAATGCTGGTATAGTAAATACTACCATAGCAATTAACAACAAAACAGCTTTTAGATTTTCACTTAATCTTGTCATTCTATTTCCTTTTTTTAAATTTAATTGTAATAATGCTATTCATTTTATTAATATCTACTTAAATATATACAATTATGTGGTAACAAAAAACAATTTAAACCATTTTTCTTTATTAATTGTTAATTAGTAAAATATAACTTAATTATTAAATTTATAACTGATAGTATAATCATCTAAATTAATCCTCTTTTTTCTTAGGATTTAACTCTATAGTTATTCTATCTTCATCAAATATTTTTTGAGCTAAAATTTGTACCTCTTTGGCTGTAATACTCTTGACTAAATCTAAATCACTATAGACACGTGCAAAAGGGTCATTATGCTTATAGTGCATCTCCATAATATCTAACCAATACCAATTTTTACGTAAATTGGTCTCATGTTCTGTCTCATAAGCTTTTTTATAAACATCTAGCTCCTCTTTGGTTATTGGTTTTGATTTAATCTCCTCTATAACCTCTTCTACCATCTTAATAAGCTCATCTTTTCGTTTAGGGTCACATGAAAATCTAATCAACCCACTAGATTGAACCTCTAAGACATCAAAACTAATATTAGCCCCTATGCCATAAACCCCTGATTTATCTTCACGAATTAGCTTACGTAGACGAGTATTGAGTGTTTTTCTTAACGCCTGTGCTATAAAGCTTCTTTTTGTACTATAGGGTACTTTACTCTCATACTGTAGAACTATATGACTAATGTTCTCACTGTTATAGTTTCGACTAAACTCTACGTTACCCTTTAAGTAAGGAATCTCTCGTTTTATAAACATCTCCTCTCTCTTTTTTGTAGGTAGGTTTGCTAAATATTTTTGAGCCAAAGCTTTAATCTCATCGTAAGATATATCACCTACAATCATGACCATAAAGTTATTAAAGTCCGAGAATCTATCTTTAAACATCTCTAACATCTCCTCTTCATTATAACTATCTATAGTCTCATTGGTCTCAAAAACAATACGCTCATTATTTTTACGATAGAACTTTTTAGCCTCTCTAAAAAATCTAGTCTCAGGGTCATTTAGTGCCTTAGTTGCATCTATCTTCAAAATATTTTTCATATTATTGGTAACCCTCTTATCTATTCTTGGTTGGGTTAATTGAAGATAGAGAAGTGCAAACATACTCTCTATATCTTTTCTATTTGCATATCCTGAAATACTCTCTGTTCGCTCATGTATTCCAAAACCTATATGAAAACTCTTGTTACTCAAAATTCTATTGAGTTCAAGCATAGAGTAGTTAGCTACTCCTGAGTTAGTCACAAAACTTGTTGAATTTCTTAGCTCTAAGAGTTTATCTGCCTCATAGAGAGATTCTCCTCCATAGCTAAAACTTTTTAAACCTACTCTATCTTTTGTAAAGTCCGTCTCTTTAAAGGCTACCTTTAGACCATTTTCTAAAGTAAACTCATGAATATCTGTCTTTTTATCGTAACTCTCGCTAACTATCTTTTTAGGTTTTAGCCCATCTACCTTTAACTCACTTGGTAACTTTTTTGTCTTGCTTACATCAGTTAAATGAGATTTAGACTCCTCAATAGCTTTAAGTACCTCCTCTTTAGAGTAGCTCTTACCTGTAGAGTTTTTAAATATAATCACTCTATCTTTAAAGCTTAAAAATCTTCTAAAAAGAGCATTTATCTCCTCTATTTTTATATCTTTTATCATCTCTTTTTTAAGCTTATACTCAACATCATAGTCTATAAAAGTCTGTTCTTGATTTTGTGCATAGTAGAGTAAATCACCCACCAATGAGCTAGAGGTTTGGTCATGCACACGGGCATAATACTTCTCGTTAGAGGCTAACATCTCTTTTTTGATTTGAGCTAAGTCATTTGGAGAAAAGCCATACTTTTGAAAACTAAAAATTAACTCATAAAGCTCTTTAAGAGCAGGTAGTGCATCACCATCTTTGTAAGAGGCTGAAAAAGCATAAGCTCCTCGATATTTACTAAATGAGGTTGAACCAAAATGAATAGTAGTTGCTTTTGGTTTCTCTTTCTCTATCTGCTCCTTAGCTTTTATAGCAAAAAGTTTTGTCATCATAGCATCTACAAGTCCTTTTCTAAAGTCTTTTTTAGTCAGCATCTGGTCTAAACGGTCAAGGTAGTAGACCTCTACACTGTTAGAGGTTACCTCTTTATCCCATACCGTCTTAATTCGTGTTACATTGTTTTCAGGAATAACTCTTGCCACTCGTTTTGGGTGTGAGGTTCTATTTAGAGAGCTAAAGGTTTTTTTAATCATCTCCTCCACTTTTGTAGTATTAAAGTCACCTACAGCTATAAAGTGCATAAGCTCTGGGCTATACCATCGTCTATAGAAATCTTTTGCCCCCTTGACTGGAATATTTTTAATTATCTCCTTTTTACCAATTGGCTCTTTATCAAAGTAGGGACTATTTTTAAAGATAAGAGGCTCTATCTGCTTAAAGATACGCTCACCAACTCCATCTTGAAGCCGTGCCTCTTCGAGTACAACTCCTCTCTCTTTATTAAACTCCTCTTTATCAAAGGTTATTCCCCCTGCCCAATCTGAAAAGACAGTTAGGCTCTTTTCTAAGTTATCTTTCTCTAAAGGAACTGTCAAGATATAAACTGTTCGCTCATAACCTGTATTGGCATTAAGGTCTCCTCCAAACTGAACCCCTATCGACTCTAAGTAGTCAATCAAATCATTTTTCTTAAAGTGTGTTGAGCCATTAAATGCCATATGTTCCACAAAGTGAGCAATTCCAAGTTCGCTCTGATTCTCTTCAAGAGACCCAACCTTTACCAACAGACGTAACTCTGCTCTATGTTTTGGCTTTTTGTTATGCATAATGCTGTATTTAAAGCCGTTAGCAAGTTCCCCCTCTATGACACTCTTCTCTTTTGGAAGAAGTTCAGAGGTAGTTGTATTAGCAAAAATCAAATAGGGGAAGAGTAGTAACAGAAGTATAAGTTTTTTCATAAAGAACCTTTTTTTAAAGTTTATTTAGAAATATACTTCAAATTGGTGAACCAACTGTTAATAAGATTAAATTTAGTTTTTTAAATATAATAAGTCAACTATTTTCATACCCAACTCTTTAGAACTCTCATTTAAACACTCTTCTGCTGACTCCTCTTTACTAAATCCACTAGCTACACCATCTATAAAATCAGATTGTATTTTATTTTTTGTGACAACATCAAAGATGCTAAAGCTTAAATGACAAGTAGTTTTAACAATGGTATTGTCATAAACAGTAGAGCTTTTTTGTCTGATTTTATTAGAAATCTCTATTTTATACCCATTTGTCAAATCCTCTTTTGAAGAGAGTATAAAGCCACTTTGAGTTAATTGTCTGCTAACTTCATCATAAATATCTTGGTTATTGGCAGATAAAAGTATCTCTTTGGAACTACTGATTTTTTGGGTTTTTATAATAGGTTTAACAGATGGAGTTGTTATTTCTGTAGAGTCTTTATCCCATAAAAAAAAGAGACCCAACACAACAAAAGGAGAAGCAAAAAGATAATATTTAGAAGTTTTAACTCTAGTAGCTACAACCTTTAACTCTTTTAAGTTAGTACAATGAACAGCGTTAAATGTTCCTGATTGATTGGCTAAGGCATTAACTAAACCAACTAAGTAAAGTTTTCCTTTTGTAGCATAAAAAACCCCACTTCCTGAAACGCCTTTCATATAGTCTATGGCATCATCTCCAGATGTATCATTGGTGATATTAGACATATCTATTTTAAATGTTTTTTTATCTACAGCATCATCATTACATTTGGCTTTAAAATTGTGTGCTTTGTCTAATCCTGATGGGAAACCTCTAATGAAGTAGTCTCTCTCATACTCTACATTGGAGAAATTGACTCTTATAAAGTTATGCATAGATAAATCTTTTTTATCTATCTCCAAGAGAACTAAGCTTCCCAAAGAGATTATATCAACAGCATAGAGTTCAGCCCTATTATAAAATATAAACTTTACATCATCAGCATCAACTTGATGTTCATTAGCCCCTTTTCCATAAATACAGTGATGTACGGTTAAAATGTATGGTCTGCTTTTATAGCTTATAAGAACACCTGTCCCTTTTTCATTGGGGGTCTCTATCTGAACTGTTAGTTGTTTGATGTTCTCTTTTATCTCTTTTTCAGTCACTATTTTCTCCTAATATTTGAAAGAGAGTATGGTTGTAGATAGATTTACAATTGTATCTCTCCTCCTCTTCACTTGTCAAAAGATGTGTTTTTGTATCTTTGTAATCCTCTTTTGCATAGTTGTAGTAAAAATATATCTTTTTTGATTTGTCACGATATTTATGACACAAAACTCTAGCTAGAGTCTCTATGTTTGGGTGTCCATATCGTCCATTGGTGCTGATGATGTATCTTTGACACTCTACTAAAGCTAAAAACTCTTCACTGGTATGGTATTTACTTCCATGATGTGCCAACTTTAGGTAGTCAACTTTTAATCTATTTTGAGTAGAGTAGCCCAAGGCTTTAAGTGATGAGACCATAATATGGTCTTTGGCATCACCCAAAAGTAAAATAGTCTGCTCTTCATACTTTAGTATCATAGATAGACTTGCTCCATTGGCTGGGTCATCTTTTAGGCGTTTCTCTTTAAATGGTTTCTCTTTTATAAGTTGATAAAAGTCTAAAGAGACCTCCTCTTCTATAATAGAGTCACTTACTAATGCTTCCTCTTTTACATCACCCAAGGTAAAGGCACTATTAAAGACTTCAAGGGCTTCATAAGAGGGAGATAAAAGGGTGATTTGTAAACCAAAAAAGTTAAATGGTTCACTTTCGTTTGTTAGCTCTTTTTTGTTTGTATTTAATCTATTTGAGTTATTGATAAAATCTACCAATGCAATACCATCTGACTCACTAACCAAAGTGGAGTCACTCTTTTTTATCATTTTCCCTGAATTAAAGAAGATATTTTTTACTTTGTTTTTTTGAGAGCTATCGAGTAGTTTTAAAATACCACCTATATGGTCTTTGTCAATATGGGTGAGAAAAACATAGTCTAAATGCTCTATTTTAGCTATATGAGTTTTAATATATTTTTTATAACTGTTTGGCATACCCCCATCTATAAGAATATGGTATTTGCCTTCATCATCTCCTATGTAGGATAGAAACAGAGCATCTCCACTGAATGCTTTTAAAACATGTAGGGTTAGACTTTTTTTATGCATTTTGAATTATATCTAATTAATTTTGTTTTAAAAAGTTCTAAAATGGGACAGGTTTTGGTAAGATAACACATTATAATGTTTTTTATTAAAATTAAAAGGATTTACAGTGACAAAAAAACACTTAACAACACTACTTCTTAGTGCCATTGCATTAACAGCTTGTGGAGGAGGTGGAGGCTCTTCTGATACACCTAAAAAGAGTGACGATGCTACTTCTAGCATTAAAAAATATAAGATAGTAGCTACTCCAACATCAGGTGGAAACTGCCGTGGAGCTAATGGGACAATGGTTATTAACGGTTCTGATGTATCAGGAACCATCAAGACAGGATGGGGTGACAATTTAGTTATATCTGGAACTTATACTTCACAAAGTGGTGACATAGATGGAGGTTTTGCAAAAAACAATAAACGCCTAGCAACCTATAATGGAAATATAAAAAATAACAGTGGTAGTGGAAATTGGTCAGATAGTTTAGGCTGTAGTGGAACATGGACGGCAACAGGAGCATCATCAAATAGTACACCACCAACTAACAATTCAAAAATATTCGATGCACAGAATCTTCAAGGCTATGAAATTAACTATAAATCTGATGGTTTAGTTTCAAATAAAATTGAGTTTACTTGTGATGGGTCATTTAATATAACAGTTTCAAGACATGGTGTAGATGTACCAATTATGAGTGGAGACCAAATAGATATTAGTGATACACTTATGGTTTTAAACAGTGCTATTGATGATGAAAAGAGAACTATTAGTTTACAAGATGGTAACATTGTTATTGGTAAATCGGTTGATGAAGATGGAAATATTATTAAAGAGGTCAAAAAAGTTTCAAGTTGTAATTAAATGAGCATAAGCAAAAAGATAGAAAATATTTTCAAATTGATGGAGCTTTTCGTAGAAGAGAAGATGGTTTGTCAAAATGGAACGGTTTTAGATAAAAGAGGCATGATTGTTGGAAAAACCATTGATGCCGAAGATAGCAAAAATTATGTAGATAGTTTTGATTATGACAGAAGGACTCTTTGTCGTTATCTTAATGATATACAAGAGCTTTACCCTCATATTGTCAAGATAAAAGAGAACCCTACTCACTGTTTTCGGCTCGATAGTGCCTCTACTATTTTTCATAAGTTTTTAAGCAGTAGCGATGATGTCTCGTGGCTCATACAACTTATGTATGAGTCCGACAAAAATCTTTTTGCAAAGTTAGAAGAGGATACAAAAGAGAGACTTGCTAATATTAGCAAAGGAAAAAGAGATATTTTCTTGTTTCAAAACCCATATTTTGACGAGTTGATAGAGAAAGGTAAAAAACAGATTTTTAACTCTTTAAAATTAGCCATAAAAAATAATGAGTATAGAGATATATACTACCACTACAATCAAGAGCGTTTTATTAAAAATGCTCAATGTCTAAAACTCGTCTTTATGGATAACAATTGGTATGTGGCTACTGCCTCTGAAGAGAGAGGTTTTCTTCTGTTGCGTATTGCTTTTATAGAGCGTGTGGAGTACTCTCAAAAAGAGTCTTATCAAGAGAGTCAACTTAACAAATATATTGACTACTTTAAAACCATGCAAAACCCCATGACAAGGTTTGGAGTAGAGAAACAAAAAGCCCATCTTTTGGCTTCACCCAAAATTGCCAAATATTTTAAACCAAATATGAAAAAGTTTCTCTTCTCTCAAAATTTTATAAAAGAGAACAGCGATGGAAGTGTTGAGTTTACCTTAGACTATACTCATGCATTGGAGATATTGCCTTTTATTAAAAGGTGGCTACCCGATGTAGAGATTCTATCTCCTCAATCTTTACAAGATAATCTTATTCAAGATTTAAAAAAATATTTAAAATAGGAAAAAAAATGAAATTAAAATTGATAATAACAAGCATGATAATAGTGCTTTTTAGTGCGTGTAGTGATAATAAAGATGAAGCTAGTGTTGAAAATTTTACAAAAGTAATCAATGAACATTTTAAGCAGAGAGATTTTTGTATTAAACTCACAGATAAAATAGATAAGTTTCCTACTGAAACAAGTAGTGCAACTACTACACTACAGGAGTATAAAGCTTATGAAAAAATGGGTTTTCTTAAATTAACTCCACAAAGAGTTAAATATCAAGGGATGCCAGGTGGTGGAGATAAAGATGGAAAGATTGATGGATATACGGTCAAGTTAACAGAAAAAGGGAAAAAGGCATATCATGATGATAAAAAAGGTAGTTTTACAAGTAAAGGATTTTGTATAGGTCAGTATCAAGTTAAACAAATCTCTAACTATACAACTCCTACCGAGAGAAATGGATTTGTAATGAGCAGAGTAGATTATACTTTAACTGCCATGGATATAGAAGATAAGATAGTTGAAATTGTAAAAGAAGAAAAAGCAAAAGGTCGCTTTTATAGAGCAGAAGTAGATAAGACCAAAGATGAATCCAGAGCTTTAATTTTAACCGAAATGAAAGGTTGGGTGCATGAAAAAGATATGAGACGACGGTAAGAAATATAAATATTAAATGTATGGTGGGATTTTCCCACCAAACTGCTTTATTAAATTTTTACAGAATTAAAAGTAGCTACTATTTTAACAGGTTTTGGTTCCATTTTTGTATAAAAATTATTTATGTTTGTAATAGAAAATTCAATAACTATATTAAACTTATTACCATTTTTTACTCCATCGGATATAAAGGTTAGTTTAGGTGTTTTTCCTTCCTTAGGATTAAAGTCTAAGTCATTCTTTGAATTAAATAATGTATTCGCCATATTATCCCAAACTTTATTTTTCTCATTGGTAATAGTTGTCTCTTTCTGATTTATATTTATCCGAAGCCATTTATCTGTTCTATTTTGAATATTACAAGAGAGTGTTATTTCATCTCCATTTTTCTCTATTTTATCTATCAAGATGTGAAAATATCTATTACTAAACTTTAAAGATTTTGATTTACTTACTACTTTTGTAGAGCTACTTTTTTCAGAAGAACTGTCTGAAGCAGTTGGAGATTTTTGATTATTTTGACTAAGCAAAGTAGCCACTGTCCCTACTTTTGGTATTCTACTAGAGGCTGTCCCAATAATATCTCCTGTCTCTACAGAGATAATACGAGCATTGACTTCTATAATATTTCCTAAGTCAGTAATAGACCCTGTCACCAAAGCGTCAACACCTAATATTTTACCTACTTTTTGCATTGTTTTTGAGTCAATTAATCCCGTTGTTGATAGTTTCTGCTCTTTTAGTACCTTGGAAAGTTGTCGTCTCTCTATAATAGAAAATCCTTCACTATTAAGTTTAAAAAGCTCTGTAATAAGTTTTTCAGGAAGATAGCGTCCTAAATCATTAACATTATCATTGAGGTCACTAAATTCAATAATTGCAAGTTTCTTTTTCTTTTTATTAATCATGCTTTTTGCAATATTTTTTCCTAGTTCTTGAACTCCTGTCTCTAGGTTAGAAGCCCCAAATGCTAGGCTATTGACGAGTAGTAGACTCAATGCTATTTTTTTACTTTGTTTTACAATCATTTTTTTCCTTTTTTTGATTTAAATTTTATTAAACGGTACGTTGGGAAACGCATATACGTCAACTTAAGGTTTATATCCAAAATAATATTGGAAACAGTGTAGGTCGGGTTGCCCTCATCTCGACATAAACATGCATAAATTGAAAATTTGATACAACAAAACAAAATTGGCAAATATATATTGAACGATAAAATATTTATTTATGCCGATTGGTGTCGGGATGAGGGCAACCCGACCTACAGACTGCCATCTTTTTTAAATAAAGTAAGCTTCTACTTTATTTAAATTATGGCTTAGGTTGACACGTATGCGTTGGGAAACGCACACTACCCATTATTTAATAGGTATGTCATATAATTTTACCTCTATATCTTTTCCATTAACTGTATAGTATGCTTTTAAATTAAATAGTGTTCCTAACTCGTTATTACCATAAAAGT
>JALVEV010000047.1 GCA_027030605.1 Campylobacteraceae bacterium
TATACACTTAGTGAACTACAGAATCGTTATGCTCGTACTATGGGACAGATATTAGCAAATAAGGAGCAGACTCTAAATGCTTTAACACAGGAGTTTGCTCGTCAATCTGTTTCACGAAAAATCTCTATGGTTGAAAAAGAGTTTAAAAATTTAGAAGAGGAGTTTCAACGGGTAATGGATTATAGACTAACACAGTTAAAAGTCACAATTACACCACTTTCTAAGCTCTTAAAGGAGAATTTTGAGTATGCTTTGCAAGTTAAAACTCAAAGTCTAAACTCTTTAGAGCAGAAGATAAAGCTTTATGACCCAAAACTAAAACAGAAAGATGGTTGGGCAGAGGTTGTGCTTGATGGGAAAAGGGTGGCATTAAGTGAGATTAATAAAAATGATAGATTTTATGTGGCAGATACAACAACAAAGTTAGAGGTAGTCTGTTTAAACAAGGAAAATATGGTATGAAAAGAGTAACAGATAGTTTGTTTTGGATAGTATTGGTTTTATTGGGATTGTATGTTCTTTACTCTAAAGGATATATTATGGCAAGTTTTGAGTCGGTTGACCCAAAAGTTGCCTATGAGATGTTAGAGAGTGATGATAACTTAACACTGTTAGATGTGCGAACACCTGATGAGTTTAAACATGATGGGTATATTGATGGGGCAACGCTTATTCCTTTGGGGCAATTGGCTCAAAACTTAAATATGCTTGATAAGTCGAAAAAGGTTTTGGTCTACTGTCGAAGTGGAAGCCGTTCAGTATCAGCTTCGAGGATGTTAGATAGTAAAGGATTTAGCGTAGTTAATATGAGTGGTGGAATAACTGCTTGGAAATCTGAAAAATTACCTGTCTCTATGGAGAGTCGTTAATCTAAAAATCGACTCTCTATCTCTTTTGAGGGTAACATGCAACTCTCTTTTTTCCCAAAGATAACATAACGATATTTGGCTATGAGTTTATAGATTTGGTCTCTAATAGTTTTTGGAATGAAGCGAAAACAGTAGAGGAGCTTTAGCCCTCCTCCTAACTCTTTGGTTATCTCTAGTATAGCATCACTGTAGAGATAAATCTGTTTCTCATCAATAAGAATAATCGAATCAATACTCTCTAAGTGATACTTTTCAATAATTTTTTTTCCAAACTTTGACTCTTGAGAGGTAAAGTGAAAAACTCCCTTTTGGTCATATTTTATAATAAATTGTACAGAGCTGTTACATAGGTTACATACCCCGTCAAAAAGAATAATTTTCATTCTATACATCCATCTCTAATCTGTAATATGATAAAGTATTTTTTAATAAAAAAGAGTAAAAATGGGAAAAGATGTCTAATATTTTATTAAAAATCCTTATTGTTGTAGCACTTATTCTTGCAGGGTTGGTTTATTATAGTAATAAAATTATTCATGAAAAACCAATACATGAAGAGAGTGTAGAGGTAACAACAAGTGTAGTTATGCCTCATCCTCCATTGAGTGATAAGAGTGCTAAGAGAGAAGAGGAAGAAAAAATTCTTAATGAGAGTAATGAGAGTGAAGAGTTTGTTGAGGTTAATGAGCCAAATAGTAGTTCTATTGAGTTAACTCCAAATGTTCCTAAAGCTGAAGTAGAGGTTATTGTAGATGATAGTAGTTTAGATGAGCCTGATATTGTTATTAATGATGAGACAGAGATTATAGATGATAATGAAGAGGAGATACCTCTTGTCGTGGAAGAACCACCTCTTGTTACTAGTGGTAATGAGGTAGAACCCATTGAAAATACTCCTAATGAACAGATACCAATAGAGCAACCCAAAATAGATTTAGGAACTCGTATTGGAGGCGATGAAGAGAAAAAACAAAATATAGATTTGGGTGTGCAACTCTTTTAATCTTCCATATTTATTGGACGACTAATAGCACTAAGCTTCTGTTTTAGTCGTCGTTGAAGTGACTTTTTAAATTTTTGAGGCGAGATAACCTCTATTTTAGGTAACCACTTAATTACCAACTCTTCAAGCTCATGATAGTGAGTTACTGCGTACTCTAGTAAAATATCTCCATTTTTATACTCTTTAGTAATCTTTTGGCTTGGTAGGTACTTTTTCATACGAAAATAACGGCGAATCTCTTTGTTAGCTCGTAGTTTTACTATTATCTCTTGCTTTCCAAAGTTTGCCCAAGGGGTTTGAACTCTTTTAATAAATGTGACAATATCAGCTTGTGGAATAAAAGTTTTAGATTTTACCTCAATATCTTCAATCATCGCTACACGTCTAAACTCAACACTATTTTTTCCTATATTCTCACCTATCATATAGAAGTTTTCATTTAAAAAGAGGATTTTATAGGGCTGAAAGTCACTCTTGTTTGTAAAACGCTCAACTCTATAACTAATGCATATCTCTTTGTTAAACTTAATGGCGTGTTCGAGTTTTTTAACTATTTTATGGTTATCCACTCCCTCAAATAGGCGAGATTTAAACTCGTAGACCAACATAGATTTATCGACAAGGGCTTTTGTTTTTTCTGAAATAAGACTCTCTTTTTGTGTTACTCCAAAGAGGTTTACAATATTGGCTAAGGTCATAAGGTCAGTTGCATGAAGTACGTCATCAAGCAGAACCTTTTTATAAGCCTGATAGCACTCTCCCTCTTTACTCATAAAGTCTCCAAAGAGTTCACGAATTAGCTCAAAGTCACGGCGAATAGTTCGGTCGCTTACTTCATACTCTTGGGCTAGTCTAGTTACACAGAGTTTTTTGCTTTCATTTAGGCGTTTTAAGATTTCAATGGTTCGGTATAGGCTTGATTTTTGGCTCATAAGTTATTCTATCATCTTTACTTTAAAACCATACTCATCAAAGAGTATGGTTTATGCTACCCTTTCAAGTCAATCATTCCATTCATAACCCCATCAAGACCACCATATACGTTGAGTGTTCCAACTGTATGGGTAATCTTCTCTAAGGCTTCAAGCTCTTTAAGACGTGCTAGGGCAGGGTTGTCTTTCATTAGCTTTGCTGTGTTGAGCAGAGAACGTGTTGCCGCTGTCTCTTCTCGTCTTTTAATATTATTGGCTTCGGCTCTTTTGGTTGCTTCTATTACTTGGTTAAAAATCTCTCTCATCTCACCAGGTAAGATAATATCTTTAATATGTACCCCCTCAACCTTAACACCAATGGTTAGGCAAGTTGCATAAAACTTCTCTAGTACCTCTTTAGAGAGAGTATGCTGTTTGGAGAGTATCTCGTCGATATTCATGCTCCCTAAGTGTTCCCTTAGAGCAAACTGTAACTGCTTGTAGAGGTACTCTTTTGGTCTATCTGTTGCGTTTAGATAGGTTTGCCCATCTACAATACTGTAGTGCATAGTAAGATTACAGCGTAGGGTTACCTTGTCTGCTGAGAGTAGCTCTTGACCTGTAATCTCTAGCTCCTTAATGCGTCTATCTATGCTCTCTATCTCTAGCTCTTTTAGCTCTTTATAAAAGTAGTATTTACCACTTTTTAGTACCTCAACAAGTGACTTATTGACATAGAGATAGGACTCCTCAAACGATGATACGGTATGTTTTTTAATGCCATGTATGGCTGAGCTAAACATATCGAGATAGGCGACATGTTCAGATGCTACTTTATAGTTGTTACGAACATCAACTCTCTCAACATTAATCTCAAGCTCTTTAAAGTAAAGTTTAACCTCTCCTAGAGGCAAAAAGTCGGTAAACTTTCCATCAATGCTTACATAAGCTCTCTCATAATCTGCAAGTTGTACAACTGTAAAATAGTGTTCTACCACTTCAGGAAAGAGTCGATAGAGTGTACGTGCCTTCTCTCCCTCTATTCCATTGTGTTTGGTTGGGTATCTCTCTACACGGTAGTTTTTAAAAAGATGAAACATCTTGTGGCTACCCACACCTAAAAGTTTAATAAATTTTTCATCTTTGTAAATCAGTGCTTTTTCATTTTCATTTATTTTTAATTTAAACATCTTTTATCCTTTTGACCACACTACGGAGTTAGGTGGAGTGCATGTGTCCAGTGGTGTCTGTAGATACATTGAGTAGCTATATCTACCACCTTTGACATACCCTACAAGACCATTACCCTAGTAGATGCAGTCGATTTTGTTGTTCAAGATAAGCTCTTGATGGCTGATAAATTGTACCTTTGATGAGGTATGCCTTAACCACTTGGCTATATAGATTTTCAGTCTATAGTAGGATTCGAACCTACGAATTTGTGCAATACTCTACCCACTGAGTTACATACTAAATTAAGTATGATGGGACTCGAACCCATGACAATTGCTAAAAGTGTTGCTTTACCAATTTAGCTACATGTTTAATACATGACAGGAGTCGAACCTGCAAATGACACTGTTGAGTGCGTTCTAATACAACAAGTACAGAGTACTTTTGCAAGTAGGGAGGGTTTAACTCCCTTTGCACAGTGATAGTATAGGGGATTTTTTGGACGTATTGTGTCCGATGTTAAATTTGGTATTAAAAATGAGTTCCTAAAAACATTAGAGAGCTTAATGCATAAATCCAAAATCCAATTAAAAAAGATACAACTCCTCGTTTTAAATCTATATTTTTGTATCCATATATCATAAGGAGTATTGTTAGT
>JALVEV010000048.1 GCA_027030605.1 Campylobacteraceae bacterium
ATACTACAAGTGCCAATGGTAGAGTAACGTTAATGTTTGAAGTTGGAGACTCAAAACCAGGGATAATACCAATAACGTTTGAGATTAAAACAAAAAGTCCAACTGTTAAAACAAGTGGTAGGTACTGTCTTGCTTTCTCTTCACCAATAGTATCTTTACCCATAGAGATTGTACCCTCTATAAAAGCCTCCATAAAGTTTTGAGCTCCTGTTGGTACTGCTCTTAGAGTTGATGTTGCATATTTAGCAAGTAGTAAAATAAGCCCTGCTACTAAGATTAAGTGTGCTATCACCATAGCTGTTCCGTGCCCAGTAAAAGCACCTAAAAAAGTCCATACACCTTCCATTTATCCATCCTGTGTTACAAAATAATTTGGAGGATTATAGCTTAGAAAGGCTTAGTTTTTCGTTATGGTTATGATAATTAAAGGTTAATTGTAAAAGATAGAAACATAAGAGAATATTTGAGTATTTTAGTTACATACTCAAATAGCTAAAAGTGAAAATTCTCTCCTAAATAGTACTTAATAACATTAGGGTCTCTTTTTATCTCTTCACTTGTTCCACTTGCTAACATCTCACCTGAACGCATAACATAAGCACGGTCACAAATGCCCAAAGTCTCACGAACATTATGGTCGGTAATTAGTACCCCCATATTTAACTTAATAAGCTCTCTAATAATTCCTTGAATATCTTCAACAGCTATAGGGTCAACCCCTGCAAATGGTTCATCAAGAAGTAGAAATTTTGGTTCAGCTACCAAAGCACGAGCTATCTCAACACGTCGTCGCTCTCCACCTGAGAGTTGAATACCATACCGTTTACGAATAGGTTCAATATTAAATAGGTTCAAAAGATTCTCTATACGTTCAGAGGCTACTTTAGAGTCAAGCTTCATAGCCTCAGCTGCCATAAATAGATTCTCTTCAACCGTTAGGTCTTTAAAGACACTCGCCTCTTGTGGCAGATACCCAATACCTAACTTTGCACGTGTACTCAAAGGCATTTTAGTAACCTCATCACTATCAATAAAGACAGAACCAGAGGTGGCATCAGTTAATCCACATATCATATAAAAAGAGGTGGTCTTCCCTGCTCCATTTGGTCCTAGCAGACCAACAATTTCACGAGAAGCAACTTTAACAGAGACATCATGAACAATGGTTGTCTTCTTAATGGTTTTAGAGAGGTGTTTAGCTTCGAGTGTATGTAGAGTATGCATCAGTTTTTTTCTATCCTATATATTCTTTTCTCTTCAAAAGGCTCAATGGTCACGGTAAAAACATCATAACCAGCACCTAGTAAAAAGCTCTTTAGCGATTCATCGCCCCATTCTACCATGTGCCACCCCTCTTTGTCAAACTCTTCAAATAGTCCTAGCTCCATAAACTCATCATTCTCTATTCGGTAGAGGTCATAGTGAAATAGGTTTTCATCGTAACACTGTTGCAATGAAAAGGTAGGAGATGTCACTTCACTCTCAATCCCTTTTGCCTTTGCTATAGCTTTTGTTAAGGTTGTCTTTCCTGATGCTAAGTCTCCTGTCAAAAAGACAATAGCAGAGGTTGGTAGAAGCTTGTTTAAGTAAGTAACAACTGAATCTATCTCATCTAGTGAGGCTATAATCTCTTTCATATACTAACTCTTTTTTTTATTTTGTATTTTAACATAATCTATACTAGTAATTTCTATTTCTCTCTATTTTTCTTTGTAAGCGATAAATCTTAACCAAAAATATCCTACAAATCCTGCTATTAACGACGCCAATAAAATCCCAACTTTCGCCTGAAAAATAAGCTCTTCAGAGTTAACAAATGCAAGGTCTGCAACAAATATAGACATGGTAAACCCAATACCTCCAAGAAATGCCACTCCAAAGATTTGGCTCATGCTACTCTCTTTGGGTAGTTGGGCTATTTTTAACTTAATAGCCAACCATGCTATGCCAAAAATACCCAAAACTTTTCCTCCAATAAGCCCTATAATAATTCCTAATGAGACAGGCTCAAATAGTACCTCTCCTAAAGAGGAGAAATCAATAGTTATCCCAGCATTGGCTAAAGCAAAAAGAGGAATAACAATCAATGCTACAGGGAGATGAAGCCCACGCTCTAACCTTGAAGCAGGAGTTCCTACAGCATCAATTCGGTCTTGAATATTTCGTAAAATTGCCTTTTGGTTTTCATTGAGTTCATGAACATCTCCTGTTGAAACCTTATCATACTCATCAAGTAATGCTTTTGTATGAGAAGAGAACTCATCAGGCGTTCGTTTTGGCTTTGATGGAATTGCTAAAGCTGCAATGACCCCTGCAATGGTTGCATGAACCCCTGACTCTAACATAAAGAACCATAAAAAGAGTCCAACAATAAAGTAAGGTAAGATAGCATGTATTCCAAAACGATTAAACGAAACCAAAACGAGAAAGGAGGCTCCTGCTAAAGCTAAAGGAACAAAGTGAATCTGCTCTGTATAGAAAAGAGCTATTACCAAAACAGCACCAAGGTCATCAACAATGGCTAAAGCAACTAAAAAAGTTACTAATGCAGGAGGAACTCGTTTCCCCAAAAGTACCAAAGCAGAGATAGCAAAAGCGATGTCAGTTGCCATAGGAATTCCCCAACCATTTGCCCCCTCTGTACCTTGGTTAATAGCTAGGTAGATAAGTGCAGGAAAAAGCATTCCACCAACAGCAGACAAAATAGGTAAAATAGCCACTTTTAGATTAGACAACTCTCCTACTAAAATCTCTCTTTTTATCTCTAAACCAATTATAAAAAAGAAGATAGCCATAAGTCCATCGTTTATCCAGTGATGAATAGTATGAGATAGTTCCCATGAACCCACAGTCAAGTTTACTTTGGTATGAAAGAAGTGAGCATAGTTCTCTGTTAGTGGTGAGTTAGCAAGTATCAATGCTAAGATGGTCATAAACATCAAAATTATACCTGTTGTGGTCTGTGCATGTAAAAAGTGTTCAAAAGGAGTAGCTACTCTTTTAAAAGTTTTCTCCCATGGGGCGTATAATTTCATTTAATCTCCTCTTTTTTATGGTGTAATCCCACTAAATAGTAAGTAATACCTAAAGCTAAAGTAACAGTAGCTGTTGCAAAAACATACATAGGCTCTATATTTTTAAAATCAAGAATAATAACTTTTCGAGCAATAGCCATTAGTGCTGTTGCTATAACTAGTTTTATTGGCAATATATCTGTTCTTATATAAATTACAATATTTTGATAAATCTCTATAGCGATTAAAACAGCTAAAAAAGCAGCAAAAGTTTTAAAAATATCTGTAATTTCTAGTAACATAAATGGAGGTGAAATTAATTTTTGATAAAGAACATATATCACATCACCTACACCCCAAAATATGACCAAAACCATTAATATAGCTAAGGCTCTAATAGCTAATTTTATTGCTTTATTTAAAAAAGCAAATAACCAATCATCATGTTCACTTGGTAACTCATCGTGCATCTGTAATATTCCTTAATAAATAATTATTTCTTTTATTAAGAAGTATATATAAATAAGGTTAATGAAATATAAATCATCTACCCATCAGTAGTAAAATACTGATGGATATAGGAGAATACTAAGGCATAGTAGAACGGGTCTTGCTTCGTTCTATAGATTGAAGAGCCAAATACTGCTCTCCAAATCTCTCAAGATTGTCAATCTCAGTATCAAACTGGTCAAAGTGTCTCTCTTCATCTATGATAATATCTTCAAAAAGCCTTTTAGTCACACTATCAAGGTTTGTAGCACTCTGATTGGCAAAATCATCATACATAGAAATAGCACTCTCCTCTTCACCTACAGCAAAGTTCAACATCTCTCTAATATCAGATGTATAATGAACCTTTTGTGATGGCTCCATAATAATATCACCTTTTAGAAAAAGTATTCTATCTGCAATGGTCTCTACATGACGCATCTCTTCTATAGCTGTCTTTTTAAACAATGCTCCAAGCATATCAAACCCTTGGTCATCACAATGAAAGTGAAAATACATATATTGATTAATAGCTGATAGCTCATCACCTATAGCTCTGTTTAATAGGTCTATACTTTTTTGTTTTTTATTTGACATTTTTTATTCCTTATTTTTAATTCTAACCAACAGTTATATCGTCAGATGCTTTTTTGAAATACTCTTGTCCTGCTTTACATAATGGACAAACTTTTGGTGCTTTTTTACCTCTATGAACATGTCCACACACTTCACAGATATACTCTTCATTGTTTTCACTATCAAAAAAACCTTCTGCTTCAAGTGCCTCTTTAAGTGCTAAGTACTCTCGTTCATGCTCTACTTCTACTTTTCCAATGGCTCTAAAAAGTCTAGCAATATCTTGAAGACCCTCCTCTTTTGCTATAGCTTCAAAGTTAGGATACATCTCTTCATGTTCATATCGTTCACCATCAGCTGCATAAGTAAGATTTTTCTTAGTAGTGTCTAACTCTACATCATTTACCAATTTATTGTATGCTTTAAACTCTGCCATAGCATGGTACTTTTCATTGTTTGCTGCCTCTTGGAAATGTCGTGCAATTCTATGTA
>JALVEV010000049.1 GCA_027030605.1 Campylobacteraceae bacterium
TAGTGTCTCTTTTTTTAGAATTTTTAAATCCCTATATGCTTTTAGATATATCTCACTAGGGCTATTTTTTATGTTATCAATGTACGTAGTATCAGGAATATAGTATCTCTTTTCCATGTTTTTTATGGAACTCTTTTTGACAAAACTATCTACTTGCATAATCGTATCTGAAAAATTCTCTTCTAAATTTTGAAAGAAATCATTAGGGTAGTAGTATTTTGTTAAATCCATTTTTAGTAGTTTTGTTAATCTCTTATGCTCATCAAAAGTTGCATGAGGCAAAACTTCAATAATAGAAGATGAAATCATATTATGTGTTAAAAGTGACTCTTTAGTAGAGAAGTAGTGAAAGTTTAGAATATTTACAAGCTTCTCATAATTACTTGGGAGTAGATATTCATCTTGATGATTTAAAAAATTTAAAAAGCCTAAAAGAGTCCTTTTTGATAATCCATCAACACCCTCTTTTTTCATATAGCCGTAAATCTCATCAAATAACCAACTATATTTATCTTCAGTTTTTGTTAACTCCAAATATGTTCGATAAAACTCTCTTATTCTTCCATCTATTAAGTAGTGATATATCTCTTTATTTTCAGCAGATGAGCTACTATTTTGTATAAAAAATTGTAAGTTATTGATATTAATGAGCTTACCAAAGAGTAGAAAATCTTTAAGTTGAGTATTAAAAGTATAGATAAATTTCAAAACCATTAAATCTAGGTTGTTATCTTCTATCTTTTTTAAATCTATACGTTTTTGATACTGTTCATGCTTGTCACACCACTCCAAAACACCACCATCTTCTAAATGGTTTCTCCAATTTATCCAATTTTTGTAGCTCATACTCACACGTTTAGCTAATGCATCAAATTCACTGTATTTTTTCCCATCAAAAGAGTAGCCATTATCTTCAAGTGGCTTATCGTCTGGTTTAGCCTCTCCAATATCTTCCCCATCTAACCATCGCCGTACAATCTCATAGTTACCTCTATTTTTAGGATTCCTAACAAATAAAAAGTTAAGCAGTTGTTTAATATTTTCATCAAAATCAGAGGGAATCACAATCTCTTTTGTGGTAATGTTATGATGTACTGCTGTATCACTAATTCCATCAAAATAGTGTTTACCATTATTGGCTAACTCATAGATAATCATTCCTAGTGACCAGTAGTCAACAGATTGACTAATGACCCCTGTAAAGGATTCGGGTGAAAAATATTTATGAGTTCCTTGTTTATTTGTCAAGATATTGGTAGCATCATCTTCAAGTGAAGAGATACCAAAGTCAGTGATAACTAAATTCAATGGTTGATAAGAACGAATCAAGATATTTTCAGGTTTTATATCTCTATGTATAATATTTTTACTATGTATTGCATGGAGTATATTTAATATCGCTTCAATTATTTGATAGAGTTTTTCTGTATTGATTTTCTCTTTAAACTCTCTTAATGACCCATTCTCAATATACTCTTGAATCTCAAACCAGCGTTTACTCTCTTCATCAAAACCTGTTTTATAGACTTTGACAATCTCATTCGGAGACTCTCTACTCAACTGCTCTAATTTACTTAAAATCTCTTTTTTAGGCTCTATTCCTAAGCGATAATATTTGAGAATATAGTTTATATTATCTTTTTGAATTACATATATATCCGATTCAGCTCCTTTTGTTGAGAGCTGTTTAACTACACTATAATCCTGAAAAGTTTTTAAATCACCCATCGAAACACTACTACTTGCTTGATGAGGTGATTCTAATCTTGTCTCTTCTCTTGGGATTGCCTCTATTTTGGTCTCATTTTGCTCTAATTTTGTAGATATATTTTTTAACATAGAATTCTCCTAGATAACTACTCTTTAGATTTTAAATCTCTTGAACGAGAGAGTCTTATCTCTATACGACGACGAGAGCTATTACTATAGGTGTTAGATAGAGGTGCAATTTTTCCATTTGAATCAATAAATTGACCTCCACTATAGGGTCTAACTATCTTAATATTTGGGTCAGAATAGAGATTAGATTTTAAAAAGTTAGCAACAGATACAGCACGTTGCATTCCTAGTTCAAGATTTGAAGATGGTTGTATTTTATTGATGTTACAACCACTATTTGCTAAACAGAGATGAAGCTCTTTATCAAACTTAGCTGTTCCATTTACAGAAGCAAAGGGTTGACCATCGGTATATCCATAAACTTCAATCGTATCACAATTGTATTTTTGAGCATACCTTTTAATTTTTCTAATCATTTTGCGTAAATTTTTCCGAAATCTAGTACTTAGATTAGCTAAACCACTATTAAACGCATATCCACTAGCTTCGTCCAGTGTAATAAGAGGTGGTTGTTTATGCTTTTTTAGTTTATCAATTATTTTTTTTAATTTAGAGGCTTCATCTTTATGTATATTGTACTCACTTAATATCTCTTGTAGAGACTCTTTCTCCTCTTTTATATTGGTTAATGTAACAGAAGCAATAATAAAAAGTAAAATAGCAACAATCATCAAAACAATAAAAATTTCACTCTGCATTGTAGTCTGATTATTTTTTCTCATAGCTCACTCTCATCTCTCTCTTTAAGTAGAGCAATTAAACTATCTACCTCTTTTATAATAGTACTTGCCTTTGGTAAAGTCTCAGCTACAACGGTAATCTCGTTAGCAATCTTTCGACTGTTTTTAAATAAATCTTCTAAAGATTCATCTGCACTAGAAGAGAATCGTTGCATGGTCTGTATATGACTGTTCCACTCTGTTGAAACTGTTTCCATTTGAGTAAAAATCTTTTGAAAAGCATTGACCAGTTGATTTAAAAACTCTTGTGAATCTTGTGATGATTTCTCAAATGATTTTTGAGATGCCTCCATATTTCTCTCTACTCGTTCTGTAGTAGCTAACAGTTTATTGACAATACGGTCAATACTTGCTCCCCACTCCATACTTGTCGCTTCAAGATTTAGTCCAACCATTCTAATCTTCTCTGCCAAAAACTCTAAAGAGTCATCAACATCTTCTCTCTTAGATGATACAAATCGGTATCTATCTCTCTCCATCTCTTTACCAAATGCCCAACCAATAATACTTGTAATCAGAGCTGAACCAATAGGAATAATAATTAAGTTCATATTTGTAGATATATCTCCATTCTCTATTGAACCCATAGCAATAAGTGCTATACTTGTCCCAATCAAAGTATGTAGATACCCCATAGTAGAGACTCTATTTGCGACCTCAACATTATCATCTTCAAATTTTATAATTGACCAAAATCCTAATATAACCAGTAGAGCCATGTGCGTAATCCCTAGTATTAAAAAGAGATTCTTACTGTTAATATTTTTAATAACATCTATATCTAAATATAACCCTACCATCAATCCAATAGCAACCAAAAAACCAACCCACCAAATAATACTAAACACTGTTTTTACCATATCTATTCTCCTATTTTTATCTATTTCTACTTCTAAATGCTTCTAATACAACAGGAGAGTCCCAATGTTGTATTAAATTCTCTCTTGCCTCAATCATCTCTTTGGTTGTATTATCAGCTGTTAATTTAAGCTCTTCAATTATCTCTTTCATCTGAATAGTAAGTTCACTAGCTCTATCAAAATTAAAAAAAGAGAGTTGAAAATAGATAGGTTTACTATTAAGAGCATAAACATCTCTAAAACTATCCATCTTTTTGAGTCTTATAATGACACTGTTAATATCACTAGCATCAATTTTTGTAGAGTGTCGACTAAATGTAGTACAAAACTTCTCAAAAACTTCAAATGGTGTTTGTGTATCAAGTTGATAAAGTGCAATCTCAGGAACATACTTTACCCCAATATTTTCAAAAAGTTTTCGTAGCAGTTGTTGAGATACTTTAGGAAAATCTTGATAGGAGGAGTAGGAGCTACTACTTGGATTAGGTGGTAGCGAACCCAAAAAGAATTTTTGAGTGCTATTTGTCTCTAAGTATGGATATGGTTTTCGACCATAGTCCCCATAAGTAAAATTAGCAGAGTATCCAAATCCTCGGCTAAACGCTGTTGAGACTCTATAACCTAATTCATTTATGGTGTTTGAGATTTCAATAATGTTCATTTTTTTCCTTTTTTATGTTTTTATATACGAATGAGAAATGTGATTTTCCCTAAACAATAGAGTGCAATCAACTTATACCCTCCCACTCCCAATAAACCCACTCCAAAAATAGGGGTGAGAGTGTTTATGTTTAATCCACCAAATTTTAGTCTCTCTCAAAGACTCACTATAAGATTGCCCCTTTTGAAGATTTTCATAAAACCTCTTCATCAACACCCCTGTAGCTTTTTCAGGAACAGACCACAGAGACATAACCACATATTTAGCTCCTGCTTTCATAAATGCTTTGTTTATCCCTGCTACTCCTTCACCATCTTCTAACTCTCCTACTCCTGTTTCACAAGCAGAAAGCACAACCAACTCTGTATGACTCAAATCCATTCCAGAGAGTTCCAAAGCAGTAACAATTCCGTCACCCTTTTTATGTTTAAT
>JALVEV010000050.1 GCA_027030605.1 Campylobacteraceae bacterium
AAAACTACACTCTTATCTCTATGTCTTTCTATGTTAAAATCTCGACAATATTTTTACTAAGGGTAGATGATGATTTTTATTGATGATGTTAGAGCAAATGAAGTTATGGATAGTAGAGGAAACCCTACAGTTCAAGCAACTGTTAGTCTAAGTGATGGAACTGTTGCTTCTGCCATTGTTCCAAGTGGTGCTAGTACAGGTAAAAGGGAAGCTCTTGAACTTCGTGATGGTGGAGAGCGTTACATGGGAAAAGGTGTACTCAAAGCTTGTGAAAATGTAAACTTAAGAATTTCAGATGCACTTGTTGGACTCTCTCCTTTTAACCAAGCCGAGGTTGATTTAACCATGAAATCTCTTGATGGTACAGAGAACTATGGAGAGCTTGGAGCAAATGCTGTTCTTGGTGTCTCTATGGCTGTAGCACGAGCAGCAGCAAAGTCACTTAATATGCCTCTATATCGTTACCTTGGTGGCTCAAATGGTGTGACACTTCCTGTTCCTATGTTTAACATTATCAACGGTGGAGAACACGCTAACAACTCAGTTGATTTTCAAGAGTATATGATTATGCCTCATGGGTTCAATACCTTCTCTCGTGGACTTCAAGCTGTAGCAGAAGTTTACCAACACCTCAAAAAGATTATTGATGGTATGGGTGAGAGTACAGCTGTAGGTGATGAGGGTGGATTTGCTCCTAACCTAAAAAGTAATGAAGAGCCAATTCAAGTTATTATTCAAGCTATTGAGTCGGCTGGATATAAAGTTGGAGAGGAGATTAGTTTAGCACTTGATGTTGCAGCTTCTGAGCTTATAAATGAAGATGGTCTCTATGTACTTAAGTCTGAAGATAGAGAGTTAACCTCTGCTGAGATGGTCGCTTACTATGCTGACTTATGTGCTAAATACCCTATTGTATCTATTGAAGATGGGTTAAGTGAAGATGATTGGGATGGATGGAAAGTTTTAACAGATGAGCTAGGTGGTAAAGTTCAGTTGGTTGGAGATGACCTTTTTGTTACTAATGTATCTATTTTAGCTGAGGGAATTGAAAAAAACATAGCAAACTCAATTTTGATTAAACCAAACCAAATTGGTACAATCTCTGAGACTATGCAGACAATTAGACTAGCTCAAAGAAATGGTTACACTTGTGTAATGTCTCACCGTTCAGGAGAGAGTGAAGACACTTTCATAGCAGATTTTGCTGTAGCTTGTAATACAGGTCAAATCAAGACTGGTTCAACTGCTCGTTCAGACAGAATCGCTAAATATAACCGTCTTTTAGAGATTGAGAGAGAGTTAGGACAGTTTGAATATCTTGGGAGTTCTATTTTTAACTAGATGGCGATTTCATTTAAAGAGGATATTGAACCATACATTAGAAAGCTCGAAGAACTTTTAGGGCTTTCATTTAAAGTCTTTTTAGTAACAACTTTTGTTGTTGCTATTTTGGGAATCTACATTGCCAATCTACTCTTTGGAAACCACTCTTTACAAGTACTTCAAAATTTAAAAAAGCAGGAAGTAGTTCTTCAATCCCAAATTGAAACCTTAAAACAACAAAATGCTAAACTTCATAAAAAATATCTTGAGTGGACAGATGCTAAGTAGTCTCTTTCCTTTTTCTCATCAATAGTTTAATAACCAACATTGAGATGATTACTTCTAAAATAGAGGCTAAAATAACAGCATAATAGTCAAACTCATTAATACCTCTATGTAACTTAGCAATAGTTGCTACAGCAATCATAAGGGTCAAAGGCATAGATAGTGAAAAAGCGATTAGAACAAGTTGACGTTTTTCTGTAATAAATGATAAGGTAAAAGCAGATATAAGTCGAATAGAGAACATCAAAAAGAGTAGAATTAGCGTTGTTATTAAAATATCAGAGATAAAAATGTTTCTTAAGTCAAATGAAGCACCAATATGAATAAAAAAGATAGGAACTAAAAATCCAAAACCAAAACTACTCATTCTCTCCTCTAACTCCTTTTTATGGTGAAAAAAGGTAGAGATAAACACCCCTGCAATAAATGCACCAAATGCTACTTCTAAATGTAGTTGCATCATAATCGCAATCATAATAAAAAAAAGCCCCATTGCTAAACGTAAATCTTGATAACGTCCATCAGTTGTTTTACTACTAGGCATTAAAACCGTTTTAAGTTCAGGATACCACCAAAAAATTCGTTTAAAGAGAAGATATAAAACAACTATAGCACCCAAAAAGATAACTAAAAGAGCTATTTTAGCAATAAAATCTTCTGTTGAAGTAACAGTAGAGTAGGCTTCGAAGATAGTTAAAGCAACAATACTTAGAACCTCTCCTAGTGTCCCAACAAGAAAAGCTATCTTAATCCAGCGTAACTCTTTTCCATACTCTTTTGAGAGTGTGGCTAACATACCAATGGAGATTAAGGGTAGTACCAAAATTAAAAAAGTTGCTAGATTAAAAATTAAACCAAATATAAAAGCCAATGACCACATAATCAACAAAAAGAGTAATGATTGTACAATATAGACTTTAGGCATTTTAAAAATAGCCTTTAAATTTACCTCTAATCCTGCTAAAAACATTAAGTATAAAAAACCTACATCTGAAAGAAGAGAAAAATTCTCATTCTCAACAGATATAATTCCAAAAATTGCTAAAACAGACCCAAATATAATCTCAATAGGTGCTGTAGGTAGTCGTAGTAACCGAGAAAAGTGTGGAGAGAGAACTAAAACAAGAGAGACAGCAAGAATGGCAGTTATACTATCACTACTATGCATGACAAGCTGTTGCTACTTTATACCCTAGTCTCTCTAACATTGCTCTGTCTTTTTGTGGGGCATCACCTGAAGTAGTCAAATAGTTTCCAATTACTATTGAGTTAGCCCCTGCTTCAAACATAAGCTCCTCACAACCATTAAAAAGAAGCTCTCTTCCTCCTGCAACCATAAGAAGTCTGTTATCTCCTAAAAGTTGTCGTGCTTTTTTTACGATAACAACGGCTTCATCTCTTGAGATATTTCTAGTTTTTATAGGGAGTGCTTTATTTGGGTGATAAAAGTTAAGAGGAGTAGACTCAGGGTCAAGTGAAGTAATAGCTTTTAAGAGTTCATCCCTATCCTCTTGCTCCTCACCCATACCAAAAATTCCACCTGTACAGAGTTGTAATCCTGCCTCTTTAGCATTTTGACATGTCTCATAACGCTCAGACCACGAATGAGTCGTACAGATGGTTGAGTAGTAACGCTCTGAGGTCTCTAAATTGTGATTGTAGCTGTCAATTCCATGCTCTTTTAAATAACGAAGTTGCTCCTTAGATGCTGTTCCATTACAAGCAATTAAATTTAAGTTATCAACTTCAGCTTTAACAGCTTTGGCAGCACGAGCTACAAACTCTACTTTTTTGTCATCTAACCCTTTTCCAGCTGTTACTAAACAGTAACCCAATGCACCATTGGCTTTGGCTTGTTTAGCTTCATCCACAATAGTCTCTATGGATTTATAGTTATAGCGTTCAATATCGGCATGATAACGGACACTCTGGGTACAAAACTTACAATCTTCTAGGCAGGTACCACTCAAAATATTATTGATGGCACATAAAAATATCTCTTTTTTCATAACCACATTATTCCAAATTTCAAAGAAGAGTTAGCTGAAAGATGATTTATACAAAAATAATTAAAAATTATAGAGTATAATTACGTTATATTTCATCTTATTGGAAGGATATTTTTGAAAAATTTGAAAAATAAATTAATTTATATACTACTTATTCTTACTATTTGTACAAGGGCAGATGTTATTAAAATTCCTCCTGTTACTATTGAATCTAAAATAAAAAAAAGTCCCGATAGCACTACGACTATTTTATCTAACTTAAAAAGAGCTGTTGTTAAAAATCAAAAATCACAAAAGCTCTCCAAAGAGGAGGAGGCAAAAATAATTTTAGAGAACTTAAAAAAAAGAGTATCTACTCAAACTACTACTGTAATAGAGAGGAAAACGGAGAAACAAAAAAAGAGTATAAAAAAGAAGATAGCTCCAGTCAAACGAAAATCTAAAATACAAATTGTTAAAAAAAATATCAAAAAGAGAATAGCTCCAGTCAGACAAAAGCATCAAGCAAAAATTGTTAAAAAAAATATTAAACAGAAAATGGTTTCTAACTCAACTGAACCTATTGGATTTGTTAAGACACTTGGTATTGTAAGTAAATCAGAAGTCTATGAAGTTAATGATGTAGTCATAGAGAAAAGAGAGGAGGTAAACAATGATGGTGTGGTTGACATTCCAACAGCAACCACAGATACATTAGAAAATCTCCCTTTTGTAAAACCTCTTGAGGTTATTGAGGTTACAGAACCATTTGAGGCAACAGAAGCTAGAAAGTATCA
>JALVEV010000051.1 GCA_027030605.1 Campylobacteraceae bacterium
CTATCTGTTTATAGACAGGGGTTAGGTCTGGTTTGGCATCTTTGTACTCATTGCAATCATCCATCTGAAGAGACATACACTCTATGTAGTTCATTTGTGTAGTTAGCTCCAACTCTTTTGTAAGTCGTCTACTCTCTTGAAGAAAGTAGAGTGTTCCTAAGAGTAAAAACATGAGCATGAAAGCCCCTAAAAAAAGGGTAAAAAAACGGAGCAGTGCAACTTTCTCATAGCGTTTCAAAGATATATCCTTGTCCACGAATGTTTCGTAAATGCTCTTCACCTATGGCTGTTTTTATCTTCTTGATGTAGCCTCTAAAGGTTGAGTCTGTTATATATTCACCCTCATAGACATCGTCTACTATCTGCTCTTTAGAGATAACTTGGTTTTTATGGTTTAAAAAGTACTCTAAAATTTGTGCATCTTTTTGATTAAGAGGTATCTTCTTACCATGGTTAATAACTTCATAACTCTCTGCTAAATAGGTAATGTTTTCCGAAATGGTATATGATTTTTTTCGTTTAAGAAAACGAAACATTCTTACAATAAGTTCATCCATATCAAACGGTTTTTTAAGATAGTCCGAAGCCCCAACTTCAAACCCCTCTATGACATCTTGGGTTTTATTTTTTGAGGTTAAAAAGATGGTAGGTGTCTCATCTCCTGCTTCACGAAGAGCTTCAAGTAGTTGAAACCCACTCATACCTATAACATTGACATCAAACAAGTAGAGGTCAAATCTCTCTTCATAAGTAAGGTTAATAATATCATCAGATTTATCAGTAGAGGTAACACTGAAACCCTCTTCCATTAACTCTTCTTCTATAGTGTCTCTTAAATTTAAATCATCTTCTAATAGTAATATTTTATGCATAAAATGATTATATCAAAAAATTTAAAAAAGATGAGATGTAAAATTTAAAACATAAAATTTACTATAAATCAACACATAATATGTTATGTTACCAAAAAATTAAAAAGGGATATAGTGTTAAAGAATTTACCACTTATTATAGGGTTACTCTCTACAATGATATTGTCTCTCTACTGTGTTGAGTTTTGTAGAGAACCAATTTTAAAAAGAGTTAATCAACCTGTAGTTAAAGTAATACAAAAGCCAATTAAACATCAGATTATGAGAAAGAGTCAAGCTACTTTAGTAGTTAAAAAAATAGCACCACCAAAAGAGAAGAAAGAAGAGAGTGAACTAGATATATTAGCCAAGAAGATTTTAGAAAATATGAATAAAAACAAGGATAATTAATGGAGACAGTAGCTGTCGTTATAAGTGAGATTTTAGGGTTTTTAGCCATTGCGTGGCTATTGGGTTTTTTTGTGGCTTGGGCTATCTTTAGACCAATTCAGTTGGAGTATAGAGAGGAGATTGAAGAGAGTGAAGAGAGTATGGCATACTTAAAAAATATTATTCGAAATCAAGAAAAAGAGATAACGAAACTTACACGAGAGGTTCAGGAGTTAAGTGACCCTCAACATAGTACAAAAGAGTTTTTAGCAACTCAAAAGAGAAGGCAAAATAAACAAAAAAGTAAAGCTAGAGAGCCTCAAGCAAAAAAAGGACTTACTAAAAAAAGCGAAGAGAGAATCTTAAAAGAGATAGAAGAGGCACTTGATAAGATTAATTAATTATTACAACAGCAATAGCAAACCCACCATCATGAGCTATTGAGAGTGAAGAGCTTCTAATATGGTGGTTTTTTTGAGCTTCTTTAGTTAACTTAAAGTGGGGGGCATTTTTTTCATCTTTGTAGATAACAATGTCATGAAAACTAAGTTCAGCCCCTATGCCACAACCAAGAGCTTTAGCTATTGCCTCTTTGGCTGCCCAATATCCAGCTATACTCTCAACTCTTTTAGTTATTCTCTGCTCCTCTTCATTTAAAAATCTATTGAGGAATTTATCTCCAAATTTATTGATTGAGTTCTCTATTCTACTGATTACAGTAATATCTGTTCCAATTCTCATAAAGCTATTTTAACATAATATTTAGATAAAATAGAGTTAAAAATTTAAAGATTTATATGGAAGCACTATTCGCAGCTATCGGCAGACCTATTATTACTTTTATGAAAAAGATGGAAGCTTTTGGTACTTACATTCTTTTTCAACTTCATCTTTTTCCATTGGCACTCAAACGACCATGGCGTATAAAACAGATTTTTGAACAGACCGAAGTGGTCGGAGTTGGTACCTTTGGAGTCATTTTTTTAACAGCACTCTTTTTAGGACTTATTGAAGCTGTTCAACTCTACCAAGGTTTCTCAAAATTTGGTGCTGAAGGGTTTATGGGCTATACCATCTTTATCTCCATTAGTAGAGAGTTAGCTCCACTTTTAGTGGGACTCATGGTAACAGCTCAAGCCATCTCCTCTATGGCTGCAGAGCTTGGAACCATGAGAGTAACAGAGCAGATAGATGCCATAGAGACTTTAGCAGTTGATTCAAAAAAATATCTACTTATTCCTAGAATTGTTGCTACTACTATTGCTGTGCCTCTTTTAGTTATTGCTTTTGATTTTATCTCAAACTTTTCTGCTTTTCTTATGGCATGGTTAGCTTTAGACCTTAACCCTGTAGTCTATCAAGATAGCATTAAACAACTTTTACACTTCTCAGACATTGGGACAGGGCTTATAAAAGGAGTCTTTTATGGTTATCTTATTGGAACTATAGGCTCGTATGTGGGGTATCATACAAGTGGAGGAGCTAAAGGGGTGGGGGTCTCTACTACCAAGGCAGTTGTTTTGTCTTCTGTAACGATATTTATTGCCGATTTATTTATCTCTATTATCTTCTTAGCAATGGATTGGTAGATAACCATAAACCATATATTCCAATAGGTAATAATACTTTTAATGTAACTTTACTTATTGGTGTTTTCTTTGTAAAAAAATTATATATAATTTTTAATAATTAACTAATAATTAACTTCTAGTTTGTTATTCTAGAACCATTATTTTATTACTAGGAGTTATTTATGAAAAGAGTAAAGTTATCTCTTATTACCTTATTGGTTGGAACAAGTTTTGCAGTAGCAGGTGGAGATATTTTACCTCAATCTCCTTATGTCGTCGAAGATGTAAAAGCTGCTGAAGTTATTAAGTCAACACCATCTTCACCAAAACCAAAAGTTATTAAAACATTAGCTAAGGAAGATATCTCTCCTTTTTATGTGGCTTTAGGTCTTACAGTTGCCCAGTATAAAACTGCTTGTAACTCTTCTCTAACAGATAAGACATTGGGTGGAACTATACGTGTTGGTTACGATTTTAATCAATACTTAGGTATGGAAGCTAGAGCAATTGTAACAGCTATTAAGTCAAATGGTGGAAAGATTCAACACTATGGAGCATTTTTAAAGCCTATTTATCCTGTTACAGATGCACTTAATGTTTATGGTTTAGGTGGTCTTGCAAAAACTAAAACAAAAGGGTCTCTTCCAACAGCCAATGTTTCTGGTTTAGCTTTTGGTGCTGGTTTAGAGTATGATTTATCAGATGATAAGAAGAGTAAAGAGGCAAAATATGACAGAGAGTTTGATGGACAAGCTGACCAAGAGAGAGGCTTAGGGCTTTTTGCTGACTATGAGAGGCTTTACTATAAAAGTGGTTCACCAGATTTAGATGCAGTGAGTATTGGTGTGACATATGATTTTTAATTAAAAACCTTAAAAGGTAGAGAGGTTTACCCTCTACCTTATCTTCTTGCATAACTCATATTTATTACCCTTCTTCCCCATTTAAAGTGTTTTCTATAGTAGTTTGAGCTTAGATTACTAATGGTCACTTGGTCTTTTGCCGAACTAGCATGAATAAAATTACCTCTACTCAAATAGATACCTACATGTGATACCTCTGATGATTTTTTAGAGTCAAAAAAGATTAAATCCCCTTTTTGTAATCTATTTGCAGGAATATACTCTCCTACTTTTGCTTGGTCTTTAGAGACACGAGGTAGAGTAATACCATTTTTGGAAAAGACATACTTTGTGAAGCTTGAGCAGTCATATTGGTAAGGACCATTTGCTCCATACTGATAGTCTGTACCAATTAGAGATTTTGCAACCTGCTCAATGGCATCTGCTTTAGATAGATTTCTATATGAGCTGTTAAGTTGTGCTACATGATAACGATATCTATTTAAGGCAGGTACTCTGGTGTGTTGTTGAGTATTGTAGGGATGGTAGCTATAAGCAGAGTGGTAAGTACCATCAGCATTTTTAGGGACACATCCAGTAGATATGAGTGCAAATGTTAAAAGAGTTAAAGTTATTAGTATATTTTTTTGAGTTCTTTTCATAATCTATTCCTATATATTATATTCTATTTTTTTTTAATTT
>JALVEV010000052.1 GCA_027030605.1 Campylobacteraceae bacterium
AAAGGTGGTACAACACTTTCAGATGATGAGATTAAACAAGTTGTAGACTATATGATAGAATCGAGTAAATAAGTTTTAAATAGACTTAAATTACACAACTAATACACAAAGAGCTTTTATACTTCTTGTGTATTGATTAATAAATTAAATTTTAATCAAAAAAACTGATTATTAAATTTCAGTTTTTACAACAGTTTTGACACTATTTTTGTTTAATATAGTGTCATAAATCAAATTTAACCCAATAGAAAGGATTTCACGTATGGAAAGAAGAAAATTTTTAGGTTTAGGTCTAGCAGCAGTAGCATTAGTACCAGCAGGTTTAAGTGCTGTTGATTTTAGAAAAGAGAAGCCAGATACATGGACAGCTCATAAAGTAGATGAGGCAATTAAAGCACTTTATGGTGATATTAAACCTGAAGAGTCAGGACTTAGCATTAAAGTTCCAAAGATTGCATCTAATGGTGGAGCTATACCTGTTGGTATGAAAAGTGATGTTCAACTTAAGTCGTTAGCACTTTTCCAAGACTCTAACCCTGAATCTGCTGTAGCTGTATTTACTATTCCAGCTGATGTTAAAAAAGTTAACTATATGACTAAAATCAAAATGGCAAAATCTGGTTCTATTACTTTAATTGGAGAAGGTACTGATGGTAAATTCTATAAAGTAAACAAATCATTACAAGTTGCTCTTGGTGGTTGTGAAGGTTAATCCCTTTTCAACTATGACTGATTTTAGAAAACAATTATAAAGATAACAGAAAGGAATAAACATGGCAAACATGAAAATTAAAGCAAAAGTTAAAGGTGACACTCTTAAGTGTAAAGTTCAAATGAAACATGATATGATTACATATAATGTTGCAAAGAAAAAAGGTGTTGATGCAAACTTTATTACCTACGTAACAGGTAAAGTTGGAGACAAACTTGTATTTGAAGCATCTACAAGTCAATTCTTATCTAAAAACCCAATTATTAAATTTGAAGCACCTGCTGATGGTCTAAAAAAAGGTGACAAACTTGAAATGTACTGGAAAGACCTTTCAGGTAAAGAGGTTACTGAAGCTAAAAAAATTAAGGGTCTTAAATAATCTTTTGATTATTAACCCTCCTTTAAGATTGCTCCTTTATGGAGCAAATCTCTCTACACTATTTTAAACCAATGAACCACTTCTCTTTTAATTGTAGCCTCTTTACGTCGATTAAAATGTCCTGCCATATCAAAGTTAGGATTTTCTGAATTCTCTTTATACTCATCAATAAACTTTTTATACTCCAGCTCTTTTATTGCAGATATCTCATAAATTACTTTTTCATAATCACCATCAGTTACTCTTGAAACTTCATTCAGATTTATTGCCCCATAGCGTTCATTCTCTTCTAAAGTCATGCTCATTTCAAGATAGGCTCTCATGGTTGCCAAGGTAAACTCTATTTGAGCTATAGAACCCTGATTTTCTTCCTCTATAACGGTTGCTAAGGGTTTGGTATAGCCCCAACCACCCGATACCTTTAAATCTGCGTTAAATGCTACCTTAATGAAGTTTTGTAAATCCTCTTCTGCTACTATCTCTTTAAACTCTTGCATAGTTCCTCTTTTTTTAGAGTATTATAACAGATAAAGCTTGTCACCCTTTTCAATAAAACCTGCTTCAACAACTTTTACAAAAATTCCCCTATCATCTTTTAAGAGTTTTGGTAGTGACTTATCAATTGAGGAGAGATGATTACAAATAGTACAATTTTTAGCTATCTCTACAATAACCTCTCCTATCTGAATCTTTGTGCCTATTGGTAAGGCATAAGGGTTATAATCAATCAAAATATTCTCACCCAAACTACCATAAGTCATATGTATCTTGTTAGCTAGAGCCATGCTATAACTCTCAATAGTTGTTAAAAGAACTGAACGTTCTCTATCTTTAGCATAAAATTTATCACCTACAATTCCCTCTTGGTCTAGCTCAACTACTGTTTTAGAAATACGTCGACTATCACCTTTAACCGATATAAAAAGTTCTAATACTTCACCTATGCTTTTATTGTTCATCTTTACCTCCTGTCCAAACACTCCAATTTCCTGTAAATGCTTTTACTTGCTTATAGCCCAGTTGACGCATAACTGTCATCATAAAAAGTGCTTTATTGCTATTTTCCATACAATACAGCACATACTCTTTCTCTTTTGGGAAAAAGCTAAAAATAGTATTCAACTTTTCTTTAGATTTTATACTATTATTTTCTATATCTATAACTTTTTTCCAACTAAATGGAACTACTCCTGCTTCATAACTTCCATACTTGTTGCCTACAATATCTACCATAGGACAGGTATCTACAATCGTAATATTTTTATCACCTATTCGGACTTGGTTCACTATCTCTTTTAAATCATTGGTAGATAGTAAAAAAGTTATATTATCTTTACCAAGTTGATAACTATCATTCTCATCACTTTTGATTGAAACTAAAGAGTTTTTTTGAACTAATAGATGAGGCTTTAAAATATCTAACTTTTTTTTAATACCTTCAAGTAAAGATTTATCTTTCTTTGTTAAATTAGAAATTTCTTGCATATATTTATCGTAAAGTTTTTGATTTGGGTCAATCTTTGAAATTGCTTCTGCACCACCATTTAAAATAGTCATTTTTGGATGCCCTAGACTCTCAAGTATGGTATAAAGGGTTGAAGCATAAACACCATAACTATCATCATACAATACTAAAAAGTCATCTCTTTTTACCCCTAACTCTGAAAGTTGTTTCTTAACCTCTAAAGGACAACTATAAAGAGGAGTACAAGACATCTCTCCTAAAATAGAAGAAGAGAAAAGAGCAGAGGTATTAATAACTTGACTTCCCCTAACTATTTTTTTCATTTTCTCTGCACCTATAAAGATAACATCTCTCTTCTCTATCATCTGTATGACAAGTTTTGCATCTGTATAGAGAGGTTCATTTGCATAAAGTACTATATTAATATTTAAAATAACTAAAGTTAAAATTTTTTTCATTATATCCTCTTTCATAAGTTATACTTGAATCTATCCATAAGTATGATAATATAAAAAGATAAAACATAATGCATAAATCTCCTATCTGACATACCACTAGTAGATAAGGATAGAATATCATATCTTTAATAAATATTAAGGAGAAAAATACTCTTTCTCAAATTTAAACTAAGTTGACTGGGAAATCAAGACACCTTCTATTAACTTATCAAGATCACCATCTAAAATAGTATCTACATTCGAATAGGCTATATTGCTTCTTGTATCTTTAACTTGTTGATAAGGAGCCATAACATAAGAACGAATCTGATGTCCCCAACCATTATCACTCTTTTCAACACCATCCAATTTAGATTGCTTTTTTTCCATCTCATACTCATAGAGACGCGACTTTAACATCTTCATAGCTGTTGCTTTGTTTTTGTGTTGACTTCTATCATTTTGGCACTGAACAACTATATTTGTCTCAATATGAGTAATACGAATAGCACTCTCTGTTTTATTAACATGCTGTCCTCCTGCACCACTTGCACGGTAAGTATCTATCCGTATATCCTTATCTTCAATAACTATATCGACATCATCATCAATCTCTGGAGAGACCATTACAGATGAAAAAGAGGTGTGACGCTTAGCATTAGAATCAAACGGGGAGATACGAACTAAACGGTGAATACCATTTTCAACTTTTAAATACCCATAAGCATTCTCACCCTTGATAATAAAACTCACATCTTTAATACCTGCTTCATCACCTGCCTGATAGTCAAGCTCTTCAACCTTAAACCCTTTACGTTCAGCCCAGCGTAGATACATTCTATATAGCATACTAGCCCAATCCTGTGATTCAGTTCCACCAGCTCCAGGATGAATAGAGACAATAGCATTATTTGAGTCATGTTCGCCACTAAGCATCATTTGAACCTCTAAGGCATTAATACTCTCATTTAAACTATCTGCTTCCTCATAAAGCATCTCTAGTGTCTCTTCATCTGACTCTGCCTTTGCCATCTCAAAATACTCTACAGCATCATAGACAGAAGCATGTGCTTGTTCATATTTTTCAAGTATACGTTCTAGTTTTGTCTTCTCTTGTGAAATAGTAGAAGCCCTCTTTGCATCACTCCAGAAGTCTGAATCTTGCTGCATCTCATTAATCTCATCTAAACGTGCAATAATATTATCTGGTTTAACAATATTTTTTATATTTTCCATTTTAATAGTAAGTTTTTTTAAAAGTTCACTATACTCGTATGCGTCCATTAGTTAAATCCATTCTCTATAAAATATGACGTATTTTAGCTAAAAAAAACGTAGGTTCAATTTCATCGAACAAAA
>JALVEV010000053.1 GCA_027030605.1 Campylobacteraceae bacterium
ATATGCACTATTTGTTTTTACAAAACCACTACGAAATATGCATATAGTAGTGCTATTTGTAATAGTAAAGAATAGGTTAATAAAGCTTTGTTAGACTCTATACAAACATAGCGATACACTATGCACGTTGCAAGGTTCTCTTATACTTTCTGAACGGATTATAATGCTTTTTGTGTAAATATTAGCTTAATAATTTATTATACAAAAATTATTTAAATATATTTTCTTATTTATACTGGATTGAGACATAGCTTTCTATACTCCCTTTTTATCGGAATATACGATAACTCTTGAGGCATCATCCCATAAAAACTTCCATTTAATTGTGTATTAAATATAATATACTGTCTAAATTTCTCCAATAATTCCATATTTGGTTTTTGAGGATTTTTCCAAAAATCTTCTATTTTTTTATTTTTATTGGTTATCCCTTCAATATCATAAATAGCATTTCCTAAAGCAATAGTTGGTGTTCCATGATATAAAGAAGATAACCCTACAGTTGAATTAATTGTTACTGTACCCAATGCATGTTGTAAACAAGTTGGAAGGTGAACCTCATGAATAACTAAGACTCTATCACTAATGCCTAATATTTGAGACTGTTCAAAAATAAACTTTTTATAGTTTTTTCGACCTCTATCTATAGGATGATGCTTAAACATTAACTTAACATTACTATCTGCCTCTTTTGCAAATGATTCAAGTACCTCTATGATAAATTTTTCAATTGACCCATAATTTGAGTGTTGTAATATTTGAAAGTCATTATGTGTTTGAAGTGGTACAAAAAAATACTTTTTACTAAGCTCTTTTTTAATCTGCTTAAGATATTTTTTATCATATTGTGTATAGATTACTTTTCTAATTAAACTCCGTATACCAAAAAACAACTCTTGTGTAGCAGAAAAGCCTCTATGATGTTTATAATATTTATATCTAAAATGAAAAAGTCTTGCTATACCATAGTACAATATAGCACTTATCCACATAGATAAAGGATTAAACTTTGTATTCTTAGGTTTTAGATTCTCAAACTCATCAAGATTCACTCTATCATAAAAATTAGAATCACGAGGAATATGACTATAATTATTCACACCAAAACGTTCAAGTGTAATGTAGTGAGGTCGAATGTAACCCTCTTCAAAAACAAAAATCTCAATCTTTAATTCTACCGCAACCTCAACCAATATACTTTGATAAAAGCGACAGTCACCGAAAAGAAAAACTTTATCAATCTTTTTTTCTTCTAAAAAAGTTCGTATAAAACTTTTCCATTCAGATTGAGTACCTTTATAAGGAACATAATTATCTTTATATGAAAAGAAATAGTCTCCTGCATTCAAGCCAATTCTATAAGTTCTTGCACCTTTTTTTCTTAAATTGGCATCTAATCTTTTAAAAAAAAAACCTATTGGTCCTTGAAGTAAAAGAATGTTTTTATTGTTGACTTCTCCTATATCATTATCTTTTATCCTCTTAGTATATGACTCACTAGAACTTCTAACCATATAGTCAGACACTGTAAGTAAAAGAGTAGAAAATAAAGTAAAAGTTGTAAATATTTTTTTCTGGGTATACTCCATAATATACTCCTATTTAGTAGTTAGATTATATTGCACTATATTATATTGAATTGTATTTTATATGTAATAAAATAAATTTTAATTTAATTTAATAACTATATAGAGAGAAAAGTAAAATAAAAAAATAAGTGTAACTATTTAGTCGTCTTAAAAAAGTATCTCTATTAAAAAATCTATTTTTTTGCATCTTTTAAATATAAAAGCCTATATTTAGCTTTTATACTTATACTACTTCATCAAACTTAGATTATGAATATTAGTTAATAAATTAATCCTAAAAAGCACGAAGAACAACAGCTGCACCAACAGCAATTTGATAAAGTATCGTTGTAATACTAGAGGTAATCAAAATATTTTTACTATCTATTTTCCCTAAAACTAAAATAGAATCACCAGCATTTACTAAAGGTGAACTATCTGATGAATCATACTGTAGTACTTCACCATTTGCTCTTATAAGCAATACTTTCTCTCTATTCGCTCGTTCTGAAAAACCTCCACAAACATCAATATATTTATTAATAGTATAATCTTCTCTATAGGCTAAAGCATTAGGAATATTTACTTCACCTTGTACTACAACGACATTAGAACGTTTAGGAATAACAATACGATCACCCTCCTCTAAATAAATTTCATCTAAATTATCTTCACTTCGTATTACTACTTGACCAAGAGGTTCAACTGCTTTAGCCCGTTCTATAAACTTTAAGACCATTTCAGACTCTTTAGTCATAATATTTGCCTCTTCTACGGTTGAAGAACCTGTCGTTAAAACTCTTGCTTCCAAATCTTTTAACTTTGTTTCTATGAGCTGTTTTTGAATCTTTGCAACACTTTTACGATAAAGACGTACATTTTTAATCTCAGAAAGAGGAGTAAACTTAGTTTTAGACAATAGTTGAAAAAGGGTTGTTCCTTTCTTAACCGTTATATTTTTAGGACCAATGTGTTCTCCCTCTAGTTCTATACCTATAGTATTTACATAGTAGTTAGAGAAAAATTTCAATTTTTCTCCATTATGTACTTCCACGAAAGAGGCTTGGTCTAATTTATAATCTTTTGTTGTCTCTATAGAGTTTTTCCATCTTGTCAACATAAAACTATTGGCTGTAGGCTTTGGCATAATAAAACGCATAACATCTTGAACTGTAGAGTATTGATTAAGTAGCTCAAAAATATAAGGTCGATTTACATCTCCATCTACTTCAATAAAATTTTTTACAGGATTAATAAAAATCACATCTCCATTACGAAACTGAAACATATCTACTTTACCATCAAGTAAAAACTGGTATAGGTCAACATTTTTAATAATCTGTTTATCTCTTAATATATCTATATTTCTATAACTACCTTGCCCTCGAATAATACCTCCTGCTTTGTCAATAAACTGTAAAATTGAATCGGTTGAAAGTCCATTATAGAGACCAACATTTTTAACAGAACCAGAAACAAAAACAGAAATAGGTTGATACTTTTTTAAATCAGCATAAACATAAACATTATCTTTAAAAGTCCTTTTAATGGCATTTTTTATGGTTTTAGTTAAAGCTCTATTAGATAATCCTAAAAGGTGAATCTCTCCTACCTTTGGAAGAAAAATATTACCTTGCTTATCAACTGTAAAATCTCCCATAAACTCATAAGCACCCCAAAGTTTAACAGAGACTATATCACCTACATTTATAAGGTAATCAGGATTGTAGCGAAATTGTTGATTCTCTTTAAAGTTACCTTTAAAAATCTGTTCACCAAAATAACTTTTACTTCTATTTGTTAGTTTACTACTACTCTCTATATTCTGCTCTACATCAACTTCTACTGAAAAAAGAGTAGTAAAAAGTAGTATTAGTACTACTAAAATTTTTTTGTACATTATTAATCCTTATGTTCACGAATCAGTGTAATTATTAAATTTAAAATTGCATAAATAAAAAACATAACAATATAAAGAGTTATAATATTTTTTATTTTATTAGGATACTTATAACTATCAGCTATAGTTGGATGAGCAACAACAATTAAGTTTTTACTCTTTTGTTGAATAGCAAACTTTGTCTCCTCCAGCTTAACTAATATTTGACGATAGATATCTTTGTTGAACTCTACTTCACTCTTCAATAGTGAGAAGTCTGATAGGTCAACATTTAATGGCTCTTTACCTTTTTTTCCTGTAATTTGTTTTTTAATCTTGGAAATACTTTGCTTAACATAAGCTATATTACCTTTTAAAAGTTTCATTTCAGGAGATGAGCTACTCAAGTATTGTCTTTTACTATTGTAGTCGACCTCCTTCTCTACTAACTCTGCTTCTAGTGTTGCTAAAATTGCACTTTTTGACTCTATATCAATCTTAGGGTCAATAGTTCTATGCTTAGATTGATAATCCAATAGAGCCTTTAAAGAGCTTATGAAAATCTTATACTTTTCTCTCTTCTGCTCTTTTAAAAATTTTAATACTATTTTCGTATTCTCTTTTTCAAATAGATTTAATCTCTCTTTTGCATGTACAATAATAGAGTTAACAACTTTTTGTGCTAATGTAGAATCTACATGTGCAAAAGAAATCTCTAAAGTAGTTGAAGGCTCATCATATACAATAGTCAAATCAGCTCGATAATTTTCAAGTAAATTCTCTCTATTCATCTGAAAAGGAATATTATAATCTATATAAAATAGACGATTAAGTGGGTCTATTTTCTTACTTGTATAGTAGTTACTTAAATTATACTCTTTATCTAAATAGTC
>JALVEV010000054.1 GCA_027030605.1 Campylobacteraceae bacterium
CATAAAGGAGGGAACAGAGAGTTTTGGTTGACTTAATACTACATCTGCCATTGTCTTTAAAGCATAAGGACCAGCCATAGGGGCGGCCATTGTCACACTTAAACCTGTCTGCTCCTCTTCTATCTTTTTAAGTGTTGCCATAGCTGCGTAACCACCCTCAGAATAACCTGTTAAAAAGAGTTGACTATTTAGAGTAATATTGTTGTCTACTGCAAATTTTTTAACCTGTTTTATAAAATCAACCGTAGAGTTTGCCAAAGAGTCTTTTAAAACAAAAGGGTGATAGTGGCTATTGGAGTCTCCAAACCCAATGTAGTCAGGTTGTAATGTAGCAAAACCACCTAATGATGTTAATATAATAGATGAACCAGCTGGTGTTCCACTACTCTTTGCAATGACAGAGGGAGCCTCTGCGTTAGCAAAAATAGTTCCATGGTCATCAGATACCATAGAGAGTCCTAGTGTAGTTGTTACAACAGAGGGTAATCCTGTAGGAATAACAAATAATCCTGAGGCTTTTACCTCGTTACCCTCTTCATCTGTTGTGGTATAGGGAATTTTATAGGCTTTATATCCATAAACTGTTTTATTTTCATCAATTGCCCCTTTACTTAGCAGTGTGGACTTCATCGCTTCAGCTGAGAAATCAACAAGAAGTTCACCTCCCTTAACTAATTCAGTTGAAGGAGCAGATAAATCACTACCACAACCTATAAATAGTAGAGGAGTCGAAATCACCATTAGCTTTAATATATGTTGCATACATTCTCCTTTAGTTAGAATAATGTATTATAACAGCTTACATTTAATAATATATGTTAATTTTCAATAAAATCATACAACGCCTCAATCTCTCTATCCCAAATGGTCTCATCTATCGTCTCTAATACCAAAGGAATATCGTCCATACGAGGGTCATTCATAATAAACTTAAAAGCATCCCAGCCTATCTCTCCCTCTCCTAATGAGTGGTGACGGTCTACACGGCTTCCAAGCTTTGGTTTAGAGTCATTAATGTGCATTCCTGCTAGATACTCAAACCCTACAATGCGTTCAAACTCATCCATTGTTTTCTCATAAGCCTCTCGTGTTCTTAGGTCATAACCTCCAGTAAAAGTATGACAAGTATCTAAACAGACACCTACGCGACTTTTATCTTCAACTTTGTTAATAATATGTGCTAAGTGTTCAAACTTATAGCCAAGATTTGTACCCTGCCCTGCTGTATTTTCAATAACTAGCTTTACATTAGAGCCTTTAGTAGCTTCAATGGCAAGATTTAGAGATTCAGCTATAACATCCAAACAGTTTAACTCTGCCTCCATAATTTTATCATCATAATCAGGGTCTCTTTTTCCTACTTTGACCAAGTGGCTTCCAGGATGAAAATTAAGAAGCTCTAAACCAAGCTGTTCACAACGCTCTAACTCATCTATAAAAGCTTCCCGAGACTTCTCTAACTTTTCAACCTCTGGATGTCCTAAGTTGATTAGATAACTATCATGAGGCAAAACATGTTTAGGTAAAATACCCGATTTTTCAAGATTGGCTTTAAAGCTCTCTATCATCTTCTCCTCTAAAGGCTTAGCAACCCACTGTCGTTGGTTTTTAGTAAAGAGAGCAAACGCTTTTGCTCCTATCTTCATCGCATTTAGAGGGGCATTGTCCACTCCACCACTAGCACTTACATGAGCTCCTACAAACTTCATTTACTCTTTTCTCACTTTTATTAAGATTTTATTGAGCTTGTCACGAAAGACACGCTCTTTTTGATTAACACGGTAAGATATATCATAAAGATTCTCTTTTGTCAATTTTTGAGAAAATGAACCATCTTTATCTCTCTTCATATTTTCACCTTTAAATATTGGCTCTCCTCTAAAGATATTCTCTAACAAATCTTTGTCGTAAGCCCCATTTAAAACTTGCTCATTAAATGTCTGTTTCTCCATACACTTAAAAGTAGACATACAGATATTTAACCCACCAATCTCTAACTGTAGTAGAGGTTGTCCTGCACCATAAATCTCAACTTTAACATCAGTAGGAGAGGCTGTAATAAATCCCATATCAGCATATCTAATCTTTGGTGTCTTAAGTACAATAAATGCACTCTCCTCTTTTTTAGGTTTTATACCTACACAAGCATTAAATAGACTCAAAATAGCTAAAGTTAAAATCGTTCGTTTTATCATAAAAAATCCTTTTTCAAGAATTATATCAAATATTATATTTTTTAAGAATAATTTAAGAGAGTTTAGCTATAATTTCGTCCATAAGTTATTAAATGGCCCCTTCGTCTAGCGGTTAGGATCCATGGTTTTCATCCATGTTACAGGAGTTCGAGTCTCCTAGGGGTCACCATTTCATAGCTTATCTCCTTTTTAAAAATTTAGTGGCCCCTTCGTCTAGCGGTTAGGATCCATGGTTTTCATCCATGTTACAGGAGTTCGAGTCTCCTAGGGGTCACCACTAAATTATCAACCTTCATATAATTAATCATCTTTAGGATAATCTTTTTGTCTCTCATAAACATGTACTGTTTTTAATACTGAATAGCTCACAACCATAACAAAAAGCACAATACTCCAAACACTCCACTCTAAAATATTAAAATTTAACTGAACCAATGTTAAAACAAGCCATGCGACTGTAACCTCAGCTATAAAATAGATTATAGGAATAAATACCCGTTTACGTCTTCGTTCACCTGTTCGAATCTCGTTATCTTGATACATTTAAAATAGTCTCCGTATATTTTCTGAACACTCTTGAACCATATTTCCATTAAGTATCTCTTTCATTCGACGTTTACTAATAAAACGATTCTCTCTATCAATAAGCATCTTCTCTATCTTTAAAGTTCCCTTTGAGGTTAATTTATAGAAAATTATATCAACTTCATTTTGCTTATTAACTGAAATTGCCATATAGTCATACTTGATACCATGAGCATAATTTGGATGAATTAGATAATCTTGAACCGTTAATTGACCTAAATTTCCACTCTTTAACTGAATTTTAATACCTCTTTGAAGTGCTGTATAGCAACCATAATCTTTTACATTTGTCTCTCGCTCATATCGCTGTTGTAACTCTATGAATGTAAGAACTTCTCCTGTAGTTAGTTTTATCTCACTATTAGGAGTAAACATTTCAGGCAAATAGCTACCTGTTGCCACAGGTCTAAAGAAATTTTCTATACCCTGTATAGCAACTAGATAAGCTAACTGCTCTTGGCGAAGTCGTTCAGCCTCTTCACGCTGTTTAGCTTCTAACTCCTCTTGAACTTTTATAGCCTCTTGTGCTTGATACATTAATCTATAATACTCTATATTGGTAACTTTCAACTCATTGAGTAGTCCCAGTAGTGGATTTCGTTTATCATTTAAAATCTTTACAGTATCTTTGAGAAGAGGAAGATTTTTACTCTTAATAGCTTGAACTAATCTACGATACAGATTACTCTCACGCAGAGCAAGTGTTAAAATTAAAGCTCTATCAAAACGAGTAAAGCGATTCATAAGTTGAGTATTAAGAGAAGAGAGTGCTTCAACCACATACTCATCTGCCACCTGCTTAAAGTTCTCAACTAATACTTTAATTGGAATCTTTCTTTCAGGTAGTATATACTCCATTAAATCAACAACTCTAGGGTCACTACTGTTATAGACAAATCTAAAGTTAGGAGTACCATTTATAGTATCTACAGTCGTTAAAGTAGAGCGATACTTAGGTTTTATAAGAATATATCCTAACTCTTTTCTCTTCCCATCTTTTGGAACATAAAGCTTTACTTTCAAGTTAGCAACTTTTGTTGTAAAGTCTCTATTTTTTGTTCCATCAATATCACCATTTTTAAAAGACTCATCTAAAAGATTTAAGTAGTTTTGTGTCACTGGGTCTTTAATAATATTGTTGGCTCTCATTAAAAAGGTAGCTGTACGAGGAACAAAGAGAGAAACCACATCTATCAAAACACCCAATTCTCGTACAGGAACTGTTGTTGCTGCCTCATTTTTTTGTAAAACTTTAAGAGATAGCTTATCTGTATCACTGACAATAAATGGCTCCTCATTAATAAAATTTGTACTTTTATGAATACATGAGATATTACTTGAATCATCATTAAGTAAAAACCATATAGGGTACTTTCCTACTCTACTCTGTTTAGTTCGTTCATTGGTTACTTTTATATAGGTCTCAGTCGAGAACTTATCATCAGCTAAATAACTTCTTTGGTCATCACAATACTGCCTAATAGGATAGCGTTTATTATCATAATACTCTTGAGTAAAAGAGATATAGTAGTCTCTATGTTTTAGTGGAGTAGTGCTACGCTCTTGTAAATTTATCTCTCCAATATTAATCTGATGCTCATGTGCACAACCTGAAAATAGTAAAACTCCAACCAATCCATATATATACTTTTTCATCCTTATGACACTCCCATGACATTTGCTATATTGTAACATAATTTCAAAATAATAAAAAATATGTTAAATATTCTATCTAAAACGCTACTATTATTCTGCTATAATCCTTAAAAATTAAAGGATATTTTTTATGTCAGAATTAAATAAATTTCGTATTATTAACAAAATTGAGGGCTACTCCTACCTCATTTTACTCTTTGTTGCCATGCCTCTTAAATACTATGCAGGGATTCCAATGGCTACCAAAATTGTTGGTATGACTCATGGTCTTTTAGTATTTGCATTTATCTATCAACTTATTTCAGCCTCCGAAGAAGTACCCTTTTCAACTAAGGAGATGATGACTTTAGGTATCGCTTCACTTATACCTTTTGGTAGTTTCTATAACGATAAATTGTGTGCTAACAAAGAGAAATAATAAGAAATCATAATTAGTATAAATCAAGAGTAATATCCTTAACTTATGTTAGAATTCCGTTTCTAAAAAATTTAAGGAAAATATTGTGGAAAAATTCAAAAGTGACTGTTTAGAGTATCATCTTAACGGAAAAACTGCTACCGAAATTACCAAACCCTGCAAAACACAACAAGAACTCTCAATGGCATATACACCAGGAGTAGCTTACCCATGTTTAGAGATTGCCGAAGACCCATCTTTAGCATATAAATATACCAACAAAGGTAACACTGTTGCTGTTATCTCAAATGGAACAGCCGTTTTAGGATTAGGAGATATTGGAGGATTGGCAGGAAAACCTGTAATGGAAGGAAAAGCTGTTCTCTTTAAATCATTTGCCAATGTCGATGCTGTTGATGTTATTTTAAATATTCATGATGTAGATGCGATTGTAGATACCTGTGTAGCTATTTCAGATACTTATGGAGGAATTAACCTAGAAGATATTAAAGCTCCTGAATGTTTTGAGATTGAGCGTAAACTTCAAGAGCGTGTAAACATTCCTGTCATGCATGATGACCAACATGGAACAGCTATCATTACTTCAGCAGGGCTACTCAATGCACTTGAACTAGCCGATAAGAAGATTGAAGAGGCAAAAATTGTCATTATTGGTGCAGGAGCTGCAGGTATTGCCTCTGCAAAGATGTACCGTAACTTAGGAGCGAAACATATTGTAATGCTTGACTCAAAAGGGGTTATTCATTCAGGAAGAGATGACTTAAACCAGTACAAAAAAGAGTTTGCTATTGAGACTGAGGATAGAACTATTGAAGATGCTCTTAAAAATGCTGATATGATGTTAGGACTCTCAAAAGGAAATACCGTTACCCCTGAAATGGTTAAACCTATGGCACACAATGCTATTATCTTTGCTTGTGCTAACCCTACTCCAGAAATTACACCAGACAGAGTTGAATCGGTACGACCAGATATCATTGTCGGAACAGGTCGTTCAGATTTTCCAAACCAAGTCAATAATGTTTTAGGATTCCCTTTTATCTTTAGAGGAGCTTTAGATGTGGGAGCGAAAAAGATTACTGAAAATATGAAAATAGCAGCAGCAAAAGCCCTTGCAGCCTTAGCTAAAGAGCCTGTACCCTACTATGTAAAAGCTGCCTATAATGACCCAGATTTAACTTATGGACGTAAACATATCATTCCTACACCATTTTCAAAAGAGGCTCTTGTTTGGGTTGCCTCTGCTGTAGCCCAAGCAGCCTTTGAAGATGGAGTAACAGACCTTAAAAGTTGTAATACTGAAGAGTACAAAGAGAAATTACGTAAAATGATTTATGTTGACCATTCAGAAGATTCTCATCTACAAAAGGTGTAATCTCTTATGCACAATAGCTATACCTTTAAAAATCTTAGTAAATATCGTATGTGTCACCACTTGGTGACACAAAAAGAGCCAACAGCTCCCTACTCTTTTTCTTTAGCTCTACATACCCAAGAGGAGCCAAGTCAGATTCTTCAAAACAGAAACTTTTTAAAAGAGATTTTTCCCACTATGAGCTTTATAGTCGCAAACCAAACCCACTCTTCAAATATTCATATTGTTACTAAAAACCAAGAGAGAGGTTGGGAAAAAGTAGAAGAAGCTATTGAAGATTGTGATGCACTCATTACCAACCGACCAAATATTATGCTAACTATCTTAACTGCCGATTGTGTACCTATTTTACTGCTTGACCCAAAACAAAAAGTGGTCTCTGCCATTCATGCAGGATGGAAAGGAACTAAGCAAGAGATTGTTTTTAAAAGTGTAGAGAAGATGAAAGAGGAGTTTAACTCAAATCCGAAGAACATCATAGCAGGAGTTGCCCCCTCTATTGGAAAGTGCTGTTACGAAGTCGATTGGAACGTAGCTCAACATTTTGAAAATATAGAAAATGCTTATAATAAAATAGGTGAAAAATATAGGTTAGACCTACCCCATATTAACAAGAGTCAACTTATGAAAGCTGGGCTAAAAGAAGAAAATATTGAACTCTCAAATATCTGTACAGCTTGTGAGGTTGAACACTACTTCTCTTATCGTAAAGAGCAAGGGTGTTCTGGTCGATTTATGAGTATGATAGGGATGATATAGATAATTTTATATTTTGTAAAAACTTAAAACCGATAAGTAACCAACTCCCCACGTTGCAAACGAGGTAAAACATCCATCTTAATCTTACGAATCAAAAAACTCTTTTTCTTCAAAGGTATCGAGCTATTAGTAGTAATCTTTTTTAATTCAACTGAGTAGTATCGAAAGAGAAAGGAGGCAAGAGCTAAAGATAGTTCCTCTTCATCCATACTTTTTATGGTTTCATCTAACATTAAGCCTGAGAGTTGAGAACTCTCTTCTCCTTTAATTGCAGATTCAAGAAGTGAGCCATACTTTCCAAACATAGTGGGTTCAATGACACTAGAGACTTTATTGACTAACTCTCTGTTTTCAATTAGTGTTTTTATAATACTCAACTGCCCTATATCATCTCTACTACTCTCAAAAACTATCTTTGGCTTTTTTTTAGATGCTTTATTAGATGAGACCTCTTCTACTCCAAAGTGTGCAGGATTGACAGCCAAAACTGTTGAAGCATGTGCTACATAAGCGTCTCGAATAATGGGACTAAGTTTGTCAAGATAACTCTTTATATTTTTAAAAGCCACCTCTTTCTCTCGTGGATTATTAAGGTCATACGATTTTGCCATCATCTCAATGACAAAAGGGATGAGTGCTTGACCTGAACGTAAAAGATTAGCAACCTCTTGCACTTTTCCTGTGGCAATCATATCAGCAGGGTCTTGACCATCTGGAAAAAGAACAACCGAACCATCAAAACCACCTTCACTTAACATTGTTGAAGCTTTTAATGCCGCAGCAACTCCTGCTTTGTCACCATCGTAGGCTAAAATAATATGTGGTTCACCTTTTCGTAAAAGTGGTAGATGTTCGGTTGTAAGAGCTGTTCCAAGTGTGGCTACAGCCTCTTTAAATCCTGCTTGATGAAACATAATAACATCTAAATACCCCTCACAGACAATAAGTCTCTTATTTTTATAGATATACTCTTTAGCTTTAGAGTACCCATAGAGAAGACGAGACTTATTAAATAGTTTAGTTTGAGGTGAGTTTATATATTTTGCAGGGTGATTAGTAATAGTTCGTCCACCAAATCCAACTATTGCCCCACTTGGTGAATAGATAGGAAAAGTAATACGCTCTGTTAAACGAGCATAAAATCCACCCCTTTCACGTTGTGCTACAACTCCAGCCTCTACAGCTTTTGGAATAGGTAGCATATTTGAAGAGAGAAAATTCATAAGTTCATAAGAAGCCCCCACATAGCCTATACCAAAATACTCTATGGAGTGTTGGGTAATACCTCTTTTTTTTAGATACTCCATAGCTACTTGGTTTTGATCTAAATTTTTTAAATACCACTGCTGTACCTGTTCTAAAAGACGACGAGCCTCACTGTTGTCACTTCCACCTTGGGTATAGGTGAGAGAGAAGTTCATTAAAGAGGCAATTTTTTCTAGGGCTTCAGGGTAGTTTAACTTCTCATACTCTTGAACAAATTTTATAGCATCACCACCAACTCCACACCCAAAACAGTGATAAATCTGCTTTGCAGGACTAATAACAAAACTTGGAGTCTTCTCCCCATGAAAGGGACAGTTTGCCTTAAAATTAGCTCCTGCTTTTTTGACCTCAATATAGTTAGAGATAATGTCAACAATATCAATGTTATTTTTGAGTTGTTCTACTGAGCTGTTGTCAATCATAAATGTATTATATCAGAATTACAACGTTAAGATAAATGAAAATAAGAGAAGTAAGAAAATGAATAGATAGCCGTTATATCAAGACGACCTCTATTCTATGATTTGGGTAGTAGTTTAGGCAACACGATGTAGTTGTGTATACCAATCCTCCGATTCATCAGCATCGACAATGGTAACCTCCAAGCCCTCTTCTCCCATTGAAACGTCGACAATATGCTCTTCAGGAATATCAAGTATCTCTTCGCAGTAGCAGATTGCATTACTATATTCGAAAAGGTCATTTAAATTCCAACTTTTGTCTAGCTTTCTTCTTGCTATTACAAAAAACTCCTCCATATCCAACTCCTTTAAAATTGATATGTTATATTTTAATATAAATTCCTCTCGTATGCCAAGTTTTTAATAAAAATAATAAGTAATTTCTCTATTTTTTTTAAAAAATATCAAAAAGCAATATTAAAAAAAATGAAATTATATATAAAAGAATTGTTTTTATTTGTTTATATTAAAAATAGTTATTATTTATGCCAAGATAGATAAAAAAGCTCTTTTTACATTCAAACTATTTCACCTTATTAAGTCCAATATGTTAAAATTAATGAAAATATCATAAGGCTAACTTTGGACAATATACTTCCTGCTTATAATGACCCTCTCTTTAGTATTTTGGTTATTATTATTTTAATTCTCATTGTTGCAATTAGCTCTTTTGTTATGGGGAGTCTTAAAGAGAAAAAAAAGCATAATACGCTTAATGATTTTCTGAAGGAGTTTAATCGGAAAGAGCATCTACTCGAAATTGAGGAGATGCCCTTTGAACCAACTCTAATTAAACCTCTCTCTTTATTGGCAGAAGCATTTTCAAATCAAGGAGAGTACCAAAAATCAATAAATTTATATCTCTATCTTATTGAACATATCAATGATTTTTCCGATAAAGAGAAGATTTTGGAACAATTAGGAAGCACCTATTTAAAAGCTGGTTTTCTCAAACGTGCAGAGTCTATTTTTTTACAGATTCTTCATAAGTATCCACGTAATATAAAAACCCTTTACAATTTAGGAGTTGTCTATGAACTACTTCATGAACATGATAAAGCCCTTAACACTTTAATCCCTCTAAATATACTAGAGGAAGATACAAGCAGTTTAGAAGCACATATCAAACTAAACAAACTTCTTGATAACAAACAACTCTCTAATGAAGAAAAAGTCCAAAAGCTCAAAGCTCTTTTAGAGAATGAACACTATGCCTATCGTAGAGTTATTCAAGCACTTTTTACATTAGATTTAGAAGTTGCATGGAACAGTATTCAACCTAATAAAATAGATTCTATAGTTGATATTTTATGGTTCTTACCCTCTTCAAACCTCAACTTAGATATAATTTCATCAAGTGAAACACTCTTAGCTATCTACCTTGCAAAAGGTTATATTAAGGCTCAAGAGAGAACACCTAAAAGTAACATATTTGCCATAGATACCATTATCTCTGTTAAACAGACTGGTAGCGATAATATAGATTTAGTTTTTAACTATGGTTGTAGAAAGTGTAAACAGCACTTTCCTATTAGTTTTACAAGATGTCCAAAGTGTTATGCCATAGATTCCATACAAATTAAGGAGACCCTTGCAGAAAAAAAAGAACAAACAGGTTACTCTCTACTCTGATGGCTCTAGTCTTGGAAACCCAGGGCCTGGAGGTTATGGAGGTATTTTAGAGTTTAATGGTCATGAGAAAGAGTTCTCTGGAGGTGAAGCCCATACCACCAATAACCGTATGGAGCTTCGTGGAGTAATTGAAGGTCTAAAACTCATAAAAGAGCCTTGTGATGTTACCGTTATCTCAGACAGCTCCTATGTGGTCAATGCTATAAACTCTTGGTTAGAGGGCTGGATAAAAAAAGATTTTAAAAAGGTTAAAAATGTTGACCTTTGGAGAGAGTACACTGAGGTAGCTAAAACTCATAAGATTAAAGGTGTTTGGGTACGTGGTCACGATGGGCATGAAGAGAATGAACGTTGCGATAAACTTGCTTTCAATGAAGCTCAACGACAAAAAGAGTTATTATATAAAGGAAAAACAGAACTATGAAACATTTTAAAGCATTAGAGAAGGCTTTAAACTACAAATTTAAACGAGATGACCTCATCACCGAAGCACTCACGCATAAAAGTTATAAAAAACCTTATAATAATGAGCGATTAGAGTTCTTAGGTGATGCTGTACTTGACTTAATTGTAGGAGAGTACCTTTTTACAAAGTTTCCCAATGAAGATGAGGGAGTTCTCTCAAAAATTCGTGCCTCATTGGTTAATGAAAAAGGATTTACTAAACTTGCAAACAACATCAACTTAGGAGATTCTCTTCTTATCTCTGGAGCAGAAGAGAACAACAAAGGGAGAACAAAACCATCTCTTCTCTCTAACGCTTTTGAGGCTGTTATTGGTGCTATCTATTTAGAATCAGGACTTGAAACAACTGCAAAAATTGCTATTAAACTTATTGAAGATGCATATGAGAGCATAGACCTCAACTCTCTCTCAAAAGACTTTAAAACAGCCTTGCAAGAGCTTACTCAAGCTGATTTTGGAGAGACACCCAACTATAAATTAGTTCGTGCATTTGGTCCCGACCATAAAAAAGAGTTTGAAATAGCTGTAGAGCTTCAAAATCGCATTATTGCCTCTGCACTAGGTCGTTCTAAAAAAGAGGCTCAACAAAAAGCAGCAGAGATTGCCCTTAAGACACTCAAAGGAGAGATTTAATGAACAACACCTTTGGAAAAGCCTTTAGCATAACTACCTTTGGGGAGTCCCATGGTAAAGCATTAGGATGTATTGTCGATGGAGTACCAGCTGGACTTCCTATAGATGAAGTTTTTATACAGTCTGAACTAGATAGACGAAAACCAGGGAAATCAAAACTTGAAACAGCGAGAAAAGAGGACGACAAAGTAGAGATACTCTCTGGAACTTTTGAGGGAGTCTCAACAGGAACCCCCATTATGATGATTATCTTCAATGGTAACCAAAAGAGTCGTGATTACGATAATATAAAAGATATTTTTCGTCCAGGTCATGCAGACTTTACCTATTTTCATAAATATGGACTACGAGACTACCGTGGTGGTGGACGAAGCTCTGCAAGAGAGACAGCAGCAAGAGTAGCAGCAGGGGCTATTGCAAAACTAATGCTTAAAACTTTAGGAGTAGAGATTCGTTCAGGTCTCTGTTCAGTAGATGGAATAGAGGCTAAAAACTATGACTTTGACCATGCAAAAGACTCTAAACTTTATGCGTTAGATAGAGAAGTTGAAGCTAAACAGGAAGAGGCGATTTTGTCTGCTAAAAATCGACACGACTCAGTAGGTGGTGTTGTTCTAACTGTTGCAACAGGTGTGCCTATTGGGCTTGGTGAACCACTCTACTACAAACTTGATGCTAAATTAGCCGATGCAATGATGGGTATTAACGCAGCTAAAGGAGTTGAAATTGGCGAAGGAGTCGCAAGTACCTCTCTAAAAGGTAGCCAAAATAATGACGGCATTACCCCAAATGGATTTAGCTCAAACCATGCAGGTGGTATTTTAGGTGGAATCTCAAATGGAGACGATATTGTCATTAAAACCCACTTTAAACCAACACCGTCTATCTTCCAAGAGCAAGATACTGTCAATACTGCTAATGAAGCACAAAAGTTTGAGCTTAAGGGTCGCCATGACCCTTGTGTTGCTATACGAGGTTCAATTGTATGTGAAGCGATGATGGCATTGGTATTAGCCGATATGACACTACTTAATATGGGTTCTAAAATGGAGCATCTACAAGCTATTTACAAAAAATAAACAGTTTTTTTCTGTTTATTTTAATTAAAATATACTTTCAAAAAAAACTACTTTAAATCTCTTACACAATATACAACAAGTATCCGTTATAATACATAACAAGTATTGTACTTTACACTACAAACTAATTAATAGTTTTAATATTATTTTAAGTATAATGCTTGTTTTAATACTATTTATCATATCTTTATACGAGGAAATACTTATGTCACTATCTAACTTTTTATTACCAACTATTACCTCAATAGGATTACTATCTTTGATAGGGTGTGGAGAGAGCCAAAACAGTGCTTTTATCTATACAAGAGTTGATGAACCATCCTCTATTATAACAAGAGACTCCAATGCAACCATGCGTCCTGCAACTCCAACATTGAAGAACATTACTTTAAAACTTATTCAAATCGTAAAAACAGATGTAACCCATGAGAATCAAAAAGAGGCTATCACTTTTACTACAGAGACTCGATATTGTGATATTTCAGGTCTAAGAGAGTCTGAACATCAAGGAGATTTAACCAAGATTAAAAAATTAGAGAAATTTGATAGATGTAAAACTACAAAATATATACAAAATGGCTATCTGACATTTAATTATTTAGAGCTAGACAGTGAGGGAAAATATCCTAAAAGTGTCAATATAACAGTTAATGAGGATTATACTTTTGATGATATTTTGCTTAAAAAAGGCAGTAAAATTGAGAGTCAAATTAGCTATACTAATGATAAAAAGATTAATACTATCTCTATAAAAGCTAATGGTGTTGTTACTTATCAGTATGGAACTTATAGGCTTATTGAGGATAAAGAGCGTATTCAATTTTAATCTAATAGAGGAGTTAAAGAGTAAACATTTACTCTTTAACTAAATTTTAAAAATTAGAAATTCCATCTACATAACACTAACAAATTCCAATCCTAATCTAAATTAAAAATCCATAGTCCAAACAAACCAAAGAGAAAAGAGCCAAAGCTTCAGTAAAACTATAACGATTTTTAGTAATTTGACGAGCAATATTTTGGACATGATTAAGATGTAGAATATTAATGACAATATTCTTTATCTACTATTTTAAAAAAATCATACAATCTTGACTTTTTGGGGGCTTTGAAGAACTCTACTCCCAATAATTTCTTTATCTCTTTTCGTTTTGCATTTTCATTCATCCATATTGATATCTCTATGGGATTCCTTGCTCCCAAGGGAAATAAATTGCTTAGTGTAAAGAGTATTAAAAAGACAGCTACAATAATCGCCCCTACCATTCGTTCGGCTGAGGCTTTGAACTGCTTTTGTTCGCCTATCTGCTCCATCTCTACATTTGGGTTGAGTTTGACCTTTTGGAGTTGCTCTTCTAGGTTTGCCATAATGTGAGAGATTGCCACTTTTTCTCTATTTCCGTAAACCTCTAAAGTGTAGTTTAACCCATCTATTGTAATGGTGCTTGGCTCTCTGTTTGAGTTTAGTTTGGCTATTTTACTTAGAGGAATTTTGCCTTTTGGAGTAACAATTAGATTTATTAATCTTGACAAAATCCCAAAACTTAGCTAATATTAGCTAACTAAGTAAAAGGACTTTCAAAATGATGACTGTAAATATGCATGAAGCCAAAACAAACCTTTCCAAACTCATAGCCTTTTTAGACAAAGGCGAAGAGGTTATTATTGCCAAAGCAGGTAACCCTGTTGCAAAACTTGTCTCTTATACTCCTAGTAAAAAAAAGAGAATACCAAATCTTTTAAAAGGACAAGTCATATTTTATGAAGATTTCAATAGTTCAAACGATGAAATTACAATGCTCTTTGAGGGTGGCTTTTAATGGCTAAATATCTGCTAGATACTCATATATTTTTATGGTGGATGAGTGATGCTGACCAACTAAGTAAAGAGGTTTTTGATATTATCTCTGATACTTCAAATCAAATTTATATCTCATCTGCAACCATTTGGGAGATAGCCACAAAAGAGGCATTGGGAAAACTA
>JALVEV010000055.1 GCA_027030605.1 Campylobacteraceae bacterium
GTTCTACTATAACCATCATACATTTTGCTGGGTCTATCTTTTTGATTAACTCTAAAGTTTTGTCATAGACATCGTCCATTCCATCACGTGTGGAAAATGGTGGGTCAAAGTAGAAGTAGGTTTTTTTATCTCTCTTCTCTACCATAGACAACACAGTATCGAACTTCTCAAAACTATCACCAAATAGATGTTGACACTTTGCAGGGTTAAGTTTTTGAATGTTCTCTTGTAGTACTTTGTAGGCTATTTTATTATACTCTATAAAGTAGCACATAGAAGCTCCTCGGCTTAATGCCTCTAGCCCAATAGAGCCTGAGCCTGAAAAGACCTCTACAAAGTTTTTGTCTATTATCTCAAACTGTAGTGTGTTAAAGAGTGATTCTCTTAAAATTCCTTTTGAGGAACGTGTGGTGGATATATTGGGAATCTCTATAACTCTTCCTTTAAATTCACCACCTATAATCTTTGTTGTAAAATTTTGTCTCTTTGCCATCGGTTATCCATAAATTTATTTGGTGAGATTATATCATATTCCACAAAAACCACATAAAACTATGATATTATTTTCTATGAATTATATAAAACTAATAACAGTAACTTTAATAACAACCTTTACACTAAACGCAACCGAGCCAAAAGCTCCAACTCCACCTATACCATACAACTATCTAAAAAAAACGGAGGTAAAAAAGTTTATAGATATGATGGTCAAACGCAACCACTTTAAGCGTAGCTATATGGAGGAGGTACTCTCTAATGCCATGTTAGACAAAGAGACACTTGACCGTTATACAGGTAAATACAAAGTAGGCTCTACCAATGGCTCTTGGGAGCGTTATAAAGACCATGTTCTTGACCCTGCTACGATTCAACTTGCCAAAGAGTTTAAACAGAACTACTACAAAACACTCAAACGAGCCGAAGATGAGTATGGAGTCGACATGGACTATATTGTAGGCTTTATGGGGGTTGAAAGCAAATACGGAACTTATACAGGAGACTATAGAGTATTGGACTCTTTAGCTACCCTTGCATTTCACAAAAACCGTATGAAAAAGTTTTTTAAGTCTGAGTTTAAAAATCTATTTTTACTTATGAGAGAGCAGAACCGAGACATCTACACCCAATATGGCTCTTTTGCAGGAGCTATGGGTGCAGTGCAACAAGTACCCTCTATTCAACGTCGTTTTATGGTTGACTACAATGGAGACGGAGTCAAAGACCCTTGGGATTTAGAGGATTGTATAGGGGTTATCGCTAAGTTTATGCACAATAAAGGCTGGGTTAAAGGGGCTGTAGTAGCTGTACCTACCAACTTTAAGGGTAAACGTTTTACTAAACTTAAAACTTCTCATAAAAAAAGATACTCTGTAGCCTACCTAAAGAAAAAAGGGATTGTGCCTACAGAGTATTTTGGAGAGTCAAAAGCATATTTACTAAAGACAAGAAACAAGGACCATGATGATATTTGGATGGGTGGTAGAAACTTTAGAGTACTTACCAAGTACAATAATTCAACTTCTTATGGAATGGCTATACACATTATAGCTCAAGCTGTAAAATAATAGGATATAATTATAAATTAAAATTGATAATAGGGATTTAAAATGACTGGTGCAAAAAAAGAATTAAGCAGTGAACAACACACTCTCTACTCAGAAGTAATTCCTGAACAGAAAAAGGTAGTTAACAAAGAGAAGAGACTCTATGAAATAACTCCAAAACATACACGTTACCGTGTCTACATTGGTCGTTTTTTTGAACTAAAAAAGGGTCTTCACTCTGTATTTAATGAGTTAAAATCAGCTAAAAGCCACGATGTACTGGAGTTTATGATTGACTCTGGTGGTGGTTTTGTCAATGAGGGAATGCAGTTTTACAACATTATTCAAGAGAAGTTTTACGGAAGAACTGTTGCCTACTTAGATAACAAAGGTTATAGCATGGGAGCTATGCTTTTTTCTATGGCTGACAAACGGGTGGTTTACCCCTATTCTGACTTTATGTACCACAACTACTCTGGTGGTGCTATAGGAAAGGGTGGAGAGGTTAAAGCACGAATTAATCATACTTCTGAAAAATTAGAGGCTTTCTTCTATGATATTATTGTAAAAAATGGTTTTCTTAGTGAAAAAGAGTACCAACAGATGCTAGTAGGTCAAGACTACTGGATGGGAACAAAAGAGATGTGTAAACGTGGTATTGCTACGCATGTTATTGTTCAAGGTCAAGAGATAACAGCAAAAGAGTATCTTAAAGCATTAAAAAAGAAGAAAAAAGCTAAAAAGTAGATGAGACTAACACTAAATCAACAAGAGTATACAACCTTAAAACGGCTAATTATTGAAGCCAATAACCAACATTGTGCTAAATTTCTTAGCAAGGAGGAGTGGTCAACACTTTTGACCATTGCAGAACGTATTGAACAGACAGCCTCTAAGCCCATTACCGAAAAAAAACGAAATGCCACCAAGGAGGCAACACAAAAACGGATTAGAGAGGCAAAAAACAAAATCTCAAATGCTGTTAATCTAATGCGATTTGAAAATAAAAAAATCACCATCGCCTCCATTGCCAAAGAGGCTGGGGTCTCTTACAATACAGTCAAAAAGTATAGAGACTCTATTAATGAGATAGCTACACCACATACGGTGTAGCGTGTAGTCCCCCGACTACACCAATAAAATCAAACTATAACCTCTTCTTCAAATTTTCTAAAAGTTCCATATCTAAAGATGAGGGTGATTTCTTTTCAAGATAAAGCTCTTTTATACTCTCAACCGTCTCTACTAGTTCATCCTCTTTAAATGGTTCAACATCAACAAAACCATCCATATTGTATTCTTTTAAAACAATTTTATATAAACTTGGCTCTTTAAATACCAATTTTAATTGGCTATCTTTTAGAAAAAATCGTACAAAATCTATAAATTTGTTAAAACCAAAATAGCTTTTTGAAAAATCAATAACAGTATACTCAATTGCCATTTTAATAACAGAGACATCTAACCCTACCCCCTCTAACTGCTCCTTTACTTTAGGAGTATTAAGTAGAGTTTCAATTACCTCTAAAGAGACTTCTCTAAGTTTTGGATGAGTTTTAACATAGCTAGGTTCAATTTTGCTACTAAATCCATCTAATATTGTATTTTGAAAAGGGTCAAAGATATACTCCTTCATATTTTCTACATAAGGATTCCTTCTATGAATCTCTTTTAAAAGTTTTCTCTTTTTTGCCATCTTTTTATGAATATTTTTCAATGCTCTATTGGCATTTAAATACTCTTTGAAGTAGAGTTCCTTTTTCTCTTTTAGCTCTTTTTCTACAACTTTTGTCTCATGAAGTTCCTCTAAAAGATAATCATAAATTCGTCGAGCATTACAGATCAAAACACTCCCCTTTGCAATCTCTTGAACTCTTGAAATCAATGCTCTATCACTACTTACAACAACCATATCTAGTTGAGTATTTTTTTGTGCTATCTCAACCAATTTATCATCAGCCTTATCTTTACCATAGCCAACATAGTATGTCTGTATTAAGTCGTTATAACCTTGATTACTGTGTCTCTCTGTTTGCTCTTTATAGGCTGTTACTAGCTTAGCACTCTTCCATATCTCTTCAGAAAACTCTTTTATGACAATGGCTTCAACTGCTCTATAGACTGTTTGTATTGCCATATTTTCTGCATCAAATAGTACTAACAATGTAGAATTCTGCATAAAACTACCTCCATTTCCTAAATAGATTATTCTATCATAAATTTTAGAGATAAAGTAACACTTTTATAGACATTTTTAGATAGAATTCTTACAAAATATCTATTTTATGGGAGTTACTTATGAAAATACGAGTCTATTATGAAGACACCGACGCAGGTGGAATAGTCTACCATACAAACTACCTAAAGTACTGCGAAAGAGCAAGGTCAGAGATATTTTTTGCAAAAGGGAAAACACCTACCGATGGAGATAATAGTGGTTTTGTTGTGAGTCATATAGACGCAAACTTTTTAGGTATGGCAAAGCTTGGTGATATGTTAGAGGTAAAGAGTGAAGTTCTACAAGAGAAAAAAGCCTCTGTAGTTCTTAAGCAGTCTATCTTTAAAGATAAGAAAAAAATTTTTGATATGAGTGTCACTTTAGTCTTTGTGCGAGATGGTCGTCCAAGAGCTATTCCTGAAGAGTTACAGAACTTTTTTAATTAAGTATATTATGATATACTTTAAATAGTAAAATCAGTATAATATAATGGACTTAAAATGAAAGAAAAACTAAAAAATGCACAAAGACTCTCTCTTTTTAAACAGAACCAA
>JALVEV010000056.1 GCA_027030605.1 Campylobacteraceae bacterium
GTTGTAGAGAAGTAGCGTTTATCACCTTTGTCAACAGAGATATTCACATCGACTCTATACTCATCTAAATCAACATAGGCTTTTGCGTCCATCTTATAGGCAGGGTAGCCATGTTGCTCTAAAAAGTCAACTATATCTTTTTTGGTATTGGTAAAGTCAACTGTTTTAAAGCGACTCCCCTCTTTTAGGTGAGATAAGCTCTCAAACTCTTTAGCTAAAGAGATTGAGGCTATTTTTATGGGTTGATTTTTCTGAATCTTTAAATAGATAGTGTTATTATCTGTAGTTGCAGAGATTTTTGCTCTATAGTACCCCATACTATGAGCATACTTCTCTAAACTCTCTTTAAAAAATTTAATCTGACTCTCTTCAAAAGTAGGATTAGACCTCCATATTTGATAAATAGCAGGATAATCAATATGACAAACTTTAAGAAGTGTTGCCCTATCAAACTCCCCAGCAATAGTGTCTACATCACCTGTAAATTTTATCTCTGTAAAAGTTTTTGAGTATAAAAATGTAAACAATAAAAGTATTAAAAGTTTTTTCATAGATAATATTTTATCATAGTAATGTGAAAAAAGCAGTTTTTATAAGAATATTTTTTCATTGCAATTTTTTCTTTAATCTAGGCACAAATGAGGAAGCGTACTACTGTACGTGACGAGTGCAGTAACGATGATTAAAGGAAAAAGTGCAATGAAAAATGGTGATCACGATTGGACTTGAACCAACGACTTCTTCCATGTCAAGGAAGTACTCTACCAACTGAGTTACGCGATCACTTTTTAGAAGCGTGAGATTCTATTACTTTTTGACTTAAAAAAAGATTACATAGAGGGTTTATTGACTATTTTTTTCACCACTCTTCAATGTTTTTCTATGTTTAATACGTTGTGCATGAGTTATGGCAACTGCCATAGCATCTGTTATATCTAGTGGTTTTATCTCTCTTTTAATATTTAAAAGACGCTTCACCATAAACGCAACTTGCTCTTTTGTAGCTTTTCCATTGCCTGTAATGGCTTTTTTCACCTGTAAGGGAGTATACTCTTCATAATCTCCAACAGATAAAAGTACTTTTAAACTTAAAGCTCCTCTAAACTGTGCTAATTTAAGAACTGTTTTAGGATTATGTGCATAAAAAATGTCTTCAATTGCCACTTCATCGGGCTTGTGAGATAAAAATAAGGTATCTAATCCTTCTATTAATTCTCCAATTTGAGCCTTTAATTCTCTCTCTTTAAACTTTAAAACTCCTGCCTCAATTAGGGTAAACTTTTCACATCTGAAATCTAAAAAGCAAAAACCCATATTTCGGGTTCCAGGGTCAATTCCGAGTATAATCATTCACATCCTTTCAAATATGTGAATAACTTTATTCACATCATTTTCATTCCCTAATTTTAGCCACTTTTAGCTAATATGCAAAAAAGTTATTCACATAGTTATTCACATGTTAAAAAGGATTTAGATGAACATAGGAAATAAAGTACTAAAAAAACTTAAAGAAGAAATAAGTACTAAAGATTGGAATCGTTATATAAAGAACATTACCTACTGTGAAAAGGAGTCTAAAGAGACTTTTAGACAATTCTATGCACCTAATATTTTATTAGCAAGATGGATTAAGACTAAATATAATTTTCAATTGGTTCATCTTTTTGAACTTGAAAGCAAAATAAAGCCTCATATCTCTATTTCTATCAAAAAAAATGATAATTTAAAAAAGGAGAATAGCAAATCGCATATGATGAAAGAGTCAGGGAACAGTGCTAAAAGTACTATTCTCAACCCCTCTTTTACTTTTGAAAGCTTTATTGTTGGAAACTCTAATCAATTTGCCTATACTACAGCTAAATCTGTCGCTGAAAAACCAGGTACTATCTATAATCCTCTCTTCCTTTATGGTGGTGTTGGACTAGGAAAGACACATCTTATTCAGGCAATAGGAAATCATCAAATTTCATTAGGTAAAAAAGTTATTTATACTACATTTGAACAATTTATGAATAAATTTACAACACACCTTCGTAGCCAAACAATGGATAGATTTCGTGAACATTTCAGAGAGTGTGATATTCTTATTATTGATGATATTCAGTTCCTTTCAGGCAAAGAACAAACACAAGAGGAGTTTTTTCATACCTTTAATGAATTACATCAAGCAAAAAAACAAATCATCATTACTTCAGATAGACAACCTCATAAAATTAAAGGCTTAGTTGATAGACTAAAAAGTCGATTTGAGTGGGGTCTAATGGCTGATATACAACCTCCTGAGCTTGAAACCAAGATTGCAATTATTCAAAAGAAATGTGAAATAGATGGTATTAAATTAAATACTGATATTGTTAATTTTTTAGCCTCAAATATGGGAAATAATATTAGAGAAATAGAGGGTGCAATTATTAAATTAAATGCTTATGCAGGACTAATGAATCAAGAACTTACCTTAGAGTTTGCACACAATGTAATAAAAGACCAACTCATAGAACAAGAGAAGAAAATCTCTATTCATGATGTTGTTAGTGTAATCTCAAAAGAGCTTAATATTAAACTCTCTGATATTACTTCTAAAAAAAGAACACGTATTGTTGTTAAAGCTAGAAGAATCTCTATCTATCTTATTCGTAAATTAACATCAAATTCGATGCCACAAATTGCTGTCTATTTCAATATGAAAGACCATACTGCCGTAAGCCATGCTATAAAAAAAGTAACTGAAATGTTAAAAGAGGACGATAATCTTAAAATTTTATTAGAAGAATTATCTAGTAAGATAACTCGCTTGTAAAAAAATGAAAAAGAAGCTTTTTTTGCAAGGTAAAGATATAAAAAAAAAAGATATAATTCAATATGTGAAAAGATGTGAATAACTTTCACATCTTTTATACTTTTTAATTCCCATGTTTTAGGGCTTCAAAAAGGTTATTCACATATTCACATAGACCTACTACTACTACTACTTATTTAAGAAAAAATAGGTAAAAAAAATTTAGGGAGAAGAAATGAAAATTCGTGTTACAAAACAATTAATAGAATCCATGCTTATTAATTTACAACCTTTTTTAGAAAAAAAAGACGCTAGTCAAATTACTTCACATATCTATTTTGAAGCAATAAATGACTTTGTAACCATAAAAGCAACTGATGGAGAGATTGGATTAGTTATCAATAGCAATAACATGATAATTGAACACGAAGGAAGTTTTACAGCTAATGGGAAAAAGCTAATAGATATCATACGTATTCTAAAAAATGAAGAAATTATATTTGAGAAAGTAGAAAACAGTTTAAATATAAAACAAGATAATTCAAAATTTAAATTACCAACATTTAATCCACAAAACTATCCCTCTTTTCCTCTTAATCAAAATAAACCTAAAATCAATTTAGACTCTATAAATCTGATTAAAGGCTTTAAAAAAGTCTCATCAGCTATTGATAATAATAATCCAAAATATGAACTCAATGGTGCCTTACTTGATATAAAAGAGAATGAAACCAAAATTGTAGGCACTGACACAAGAAGATTAGCTATAGAAACTCTCAATAATCAATCTGAACAAGCGTTCTCTTTAATTATTCCTAAAAAAGCGATATTAGAGATTCAAAAACTCTTTATAGATAATATAAATATATACTATGATGATACTAATCTTATTATTCAAAATGAGAACTACTACTTTTTCGCTCGTCTAATCAATGGAAACTATCCTGATTATAGAAGAATTGTTCCAACTCATAGTAATATAGAGATTACTCTACCTAAAAAAGAGATGCTAGAAGCAATTAAGATGATTACAACCATTTCACAAGAGATTAAAATTAACTTCCTCTCAGATAAATTGATTTTTAACTCTCTAACAGCAGACAATGTTGAAGCAAAAACAGAACTGCTACTACCTACGGGAATCAATGAGGAGTTTGAGCTTAATGTTAACAGCAGATATCTTCTGGATTTTATTACACAAGTAGATGAGGCTACTTTTAAAATCGCTCTCAATGAACCAACCCTACCTTTCGTCTTGAAAGACAAAGAGTTTATTACAGTTATTATGCCGATTATTGCATAACCAAGGAAAATTATTGATGTCAACCAAATATATTTTTGTCACTGGGGGAGTCTTAAGCTCTCTTGGTAAAGGAATTACAGCTGCGAGTATTGGTACTCTTTTAAAACACTCTGGATTTAGAGTAGGTGTCTTAAAACTTGACCCCTATATTAACGTTGACCCTGGAACGATGTCTCCTCTTGAACATGGAGAGGTCTTTGTTACCAAAGATGGTGCAGAGACCGATTTAGACTTAGGTCACTACGAGCGTTTTTTAGATACAGCACTCACTCAAGATAACAACTTTACTACAGGTCGAATCTATAAAGCAGTTATTGAAAATGAGCGTCTAGGAAAATATCTTGGAAAAACCATTCAGATTGTTCCTCACATTACCAATGAGATAAAAGAGCGAATTATCAAAGCGGGAGAGCCTAAAGATATTTTGATTGTTGAGTTGGGTGGAACGACTGGAGATATGGAGGGGATGCCTTTTTTAGAGACCATTCGTCAGATGAAACATGAGTTGGGTCGTGAACAGGTAATGAACATTCATGTTACTCTTCTGCCTTATATTCGTACAGCAGGAGAGATTAAGACCAAACCTACTCAACACTCTGTACAAGAGCTAAGACGTATAGGAATTACCCCTCAGATGCTTATCTTAAGAAGTGAAACACGTGTTCCTAACGATATTCGTCGTAAGATTGCCTACTCTTGTGATGTAGATGAGAAATCGGTCATTGAAGCGATAGATGCACCTACCATCTATGAAGTCCCTCTTAACTTCTTGGCACAAGATATTTTAGAACCAATTGCTAAAGAGCTAAATCTAGGTGAGCTTAAACCCGATATGCATCGTTGGAGTGATTTGGTCTCTAAAATTATTCGACCAACCAACAAAACCACCATCGCGTTTGTAGGAAAATATCTAGATTTAAAAGAGTCCTATAAATCATTAACTGAAGCACTTATTCACGCTGGAGCCAATCTTGATACTGATGTTGAGATAAAGTGGGTAGACTCTGAAAAGATAGAGAACAATGGTGCAAAAAAATACCTTATTGACTGTGATGGAATCTTGGTTGCAGGTGGCTTTGGTGAGCGTGGTGTCGAGGGAAAAATTCAAGCCATTCAGTATGCAAGAGAGCAGAAGATACCATTTTTAGGTATCTGTTTAGGTATGCAACTTGCCATAGTTGAGTTTGCTCGTAATGTTCTTGGTCTAAAAGATGCTACCTCTATAGAGTTTAATTCAAATACCCCAAATCCTCTCATCTTTCTAATTGATGAGTTTATAGATGCTTCGGGTTCAAGACAGATTCGTACCTCTACCTCCCCAATGGGTGGAACGATGCGTCTAGGTGAGTATGAGTGTAATACTAAAGAGGGTTCAAAACTAAGAGAGGCGTATGGTGGTGCTTCAACCATTTTTGAGCGTCATCGACATAGATATGAGGCAAATCCTAAATATCGTGAAGCGTTAGAGGCAAATGGAATGATAATTACAGGTGAATCAGCAGGTCTTATTGAAGCTGTTGAGGTTGCTGACCACCCTTGGTTTTTAGGGGTTCAGTTTCACCCTGAATTTACCTCACGATTGCAAAATCCAAATCCATCTATTTTAGCGTTTGTTAAAAATGCGTTAGGTGAAAATTAAATAATATTTTGGTATACCAATATGTAGGGGTGACCTCCGTGTCTGCCCTTGTTTATGATACAACAAAGGACAAAACATGCCCTACCCCCAAATAACCCCAACCCAAATAGCTCAAAAACTCCAAAGACGTTTTAGCAAAGATGGTCACCTCTCTTTAGCCGATTTACCAAAACCCTCACAATTCAAAGATATGGATAGAGCCACAGCTAGAATAGTAAAAGCGATTCATACTGGTGAGAAGATAATGCTCATAGGTGACTACGATGTCGATGGAGTAGTCTCTACAACGCTTATGGCTATGTTTTTTGATGAGATAGGGGTTGAGTTGGAGTGGATAATCCCTAACCGTTTTCGTGATGGTTATGGACTCTCCCCCAATCTAATGCCTAGAGTTGAGGGGTTTGACTTGGTCTTTACTGTTGACAATGGTATCGCAGCTGTTGAAGCAGGTAAGATGTGTAGAGAGATGGGAATCGATTTAATCATTACTGACCACCATATTGTTCCTGCAACTGTTCCAGAAGCTTACGCCATTGTTGACCAAAAACAGGAGGAGTGTCCTTTTCCTTACGAAGAGGTGTGTGGGGCACAGATTGCATGGTACCTTATAGCGTCACTTAGTAGGGCTTTAAATGCACAAATAGACCTAAAGGGATACCTTGGGTTGGTGAGCATAGCAATCATCGCAGATATGATGCCTCTGCAACATATTAACCGTGCTATGGTTAAGGCAGGTCTACAACTGCTTAATCGCTCAGAACTACCTGCTATTAAAGCCTTTATGCAACGTTTAGATAAAGTGGTTCTCAATGCTGAAGATATTGGTTTTCAGATTGCTCCTGTTTTAAACTCAGCAGGACGCATGGACGATGCCAAGTGGTCTGTAGAGTTTCTCTTAAGCTCCAATATCTACGATGCAAGAGTCCGTTTAGAGCGTCTAGTTGAGTTCAACGAAAACCGAAAAGCGATAGAGCAGAAGATTACCGATGAGGCAACAAAACAGGTAGAGATAAACGATGATATTTTGGTCGTTGCAGGAGAGGATTGGCATGAGGGTGTTGTAGGGATTGTCGCTGCACGAATTGGGCGACATTTTGAGAAGCCTTGTATTGTCTTGACACGAGATGAGTATGGTGACTTTAAAGGGAGTGGGCGTAGTTTTCATGTCTGTAACCTCTTTAAGGTAACTAGTCTCTGTCGCCCTCTTCTCAAAAAATTTGGAGGACATGAGGCGGCGATTGGTCTTAGTTTGGAAGCTCAAAATTTAGAGCAGTTTAAACAAGAGATACAGCAACACTATCAAGCTCAAAACTACTCAAAACAGCTCATTGACCCTGACATCTTAGGTGAGTTAAGTTTTTCAGATATTAACTTTGAGCTGGTAAATCTACTTAAAAGTTTTGAGCCGTATGGACAAGGAAATCCACGTCCAAAGTTCATTAGTACCAATGTTATTATAGAGGATGTTAATGAAATGGGAAAAGAGAAAGAGCATCGACGCTTCACCCTTTCACAAAATGGCATAACCCAACAAGCTGTCCTCTTTAAGACCAAAGAGGTTTTTCACATAGGAGAAGTGGTTTCAGTGATTTATGGGATTAATGAGAATCACTTTAACAATCGTATTACCTTGCAGTTGATGGTGGAGAAGATTTTTTAAAAAAATAGTTATTTACTGTTGACAATATTATATAAATTTAGTAAAATTAATTATTAATATTATTTTAAGGAGTTTAGACTATGTTTATTAAATTATTACGATTTTTATTTATGAAAAAAGAACAAAATTTAAACACAGTTCAAATTACAGTCAAACATGTAGAAGATTAAAAAAATTAGTTATCTTTAGAGTTTTTGGTTCTTATTTAAACTAAATTCTCTATAATTTGACTATGTTTAACAAAAAGAAAGAACGACTCTATATTTCAGAACTTTTAGATACTGAACCAGCTCTATCTTATCCATCATATTATCTCTTAAGTAGCTCTATGATGAAAAATGAGATGTTACATTATGCGTTAATTGCCTTACACTCTTTAGATTTAGAGCATTATCAACACCCTAGCTCTTATGAGGATATCTTTGCAATGTTTTCAGGAGGGATGTTTCCTATCTATAAAGAGATGTATGTGGTTGGTTACTTTGGAGGAAAGATGATGTATCTTGATACAGCAGGATGGAAGGGGATGCCTTGTACTCAAGATGTGTTTAAATTAGAAAATTGGATGGTCTGTTAAAGAAAAGTTCTGTTGTTTATTATGCTTTAACCCCTTTTTGACTATTATCATAAAAAAAGATTTATAAAGGTTATGGAAATGGGGTTTATAAAAAGAGTATTTTTTACTATCTTTATATTTGTAAGTAGTAGCAGTTTTGCAGTTAGTATTCCTGATGATTTAGCACAAGAGATTTCTACAATACCTTTAAATAAACAGAACTATAGTATCTATATTCAAGCTGTTGATTCACACTATCCTATTGCCTCATGGCAAACGCATGTTGTTCGTAAACCTGCCTCTGTGATTAAACTCTTGACTACTTATTCAGCCCTACTTAATTTAGGTTTTAACTATCGTTGGGAGACTAAATTTTACTATACTGGAAAGATTCGTAATGGTATTTTAAGAGGTGATTTATATGTTAAAGCTTCGGGGGATTCTACACTTGAGACTAAAGATTTAGACACTATTGTCGCACAGGTTCATGCTCATGGAATTCGTAAGGTTCAAGGAAATATCGTTATAGATAGAACACTTTTTAGTGTCTCCTCTCGAAATAACTCTGGATTCGATAAAAATATCTATAGTCCGTATAATGCAATGCCTGACGCAATTATGTTTAATAAGCGAAAGAGTACATTTTGTATTACTCCTCATTCAAAAAGAGCTAAAATTGTAAAAGATGTACCTGATGGAAGTTATAAGATTGTCAATAATCTACGGATTGTTGGTGGTTCCTGTCGAAGAGGTCGTTCTTGGCCAAAAGTTCACATTAAGACCAATTCCTCTTCTCGTTCAACTATTTTTTTGTCAGGAAAACTCTCTCGTAATTGTGGTACAAGAAAAATCTGTAAAGTTGTCTCTATGCCCCACCGAGCATTCTACTATGCATTAAAAGAGAAACTTTTAGAGAGTGGTATTAAAGTAACAGGTACACTAAAATTAAAAAAAGTTCCTAAAAAAGCGAAATATCTCTTCTCTCACTACTCTGAACCTTTGGAGAGTGTTATCTCAACTATTGCTAAGAAGTCAGATAATTTAATGGCACGACAACTATTTTTAACTCTAGGAGCGACTCTATACTCACCTCCAAGTACACTTTATAAAAGTAGAAAAGCAGTAGAGAGAACACTTAAAAAATACCATATTTTAGAGGGTAGAACCTATATTGAAAATGGTTCAGGTCTCTCACGTACAGCACGAGTAACGGCTAAAACTTTAGCTAATCTTCTTAATCATGCCTATCAATATTATGGAGAACGCTGGATGAATACCCTCTCTATTGCAGGGATTGATGGTACTATTCATAACCGTTTTAAATACTCAACTGTCTTTGGTAGGGCATGGATGAAGACAGGAACTATTAAAGGGGTTAAAAATATTGCTGGGTATGTTGAAGGGGCTTCTGGACAACGTTATGTGGTAGTGGTATTGGTTAATGACCGTCATGCACATGCTTATGGTGCAAAATTGGCAAATAGAGTGATTGAATGGGTGGCAGATACACAATGATACAGCCCTACTCTACAGCCGTTATCTTAGCAGGTGGTAAAAGCTCTCGTATGCAACGAGATAAAGCTCTACTTCCCTTTGGAGAGAGCAACTCTTTAGCCGAGTTTCAATATAGACGACTCTCTAAGCTTTTCTCTAAAGTCTATATCTCCTCTAAAAATAATAAGTTTGATTTTGATGTAGAAGTTATTGCAGATAGATATGAGGAGGCTTCACCCTTGGTAGCTTTGGTATCAATATTTGAGACTTTAGAGGAGATAGAGGAGGTTTTTCTTTTGAGTGTTGATGCACCTTTTGTGAGTGAAATGGTCATTGATACCCTCTATAAGAACAGTTGTTCTGTAGATGTGGTTGTTGCTCAATCTAGCAATGGTTTAGAGCCTCTATGTGCTATCTACCGTAGAAGTTGCTTAGTGGAAGCAAAAAGGGCTTTAGAGGCAAATATGCATGGACTGCACTCTCTTTTTAAAAAGTTACAGATAGAGAGAGTTCAGATTGAAGATGAAACTGCATTTATGAATCTAAACTACCCCTCAGAGTATGAGATAGCTAAGAAGAGATGGCGTAGTTAGCCTAATATTGTCTTCTCTTGTATCATCTGTCTCATCATGCTTTGAGCAAAGGTGACAAACTTGTTGAAGAGGTCACTTTTATATTTGTCTTTATGGTAAATCATATAGAAGTTACGTTTACACTCAAAGTTGCGTAGTGGTACTTGAATGAGTTTTTTCTCTTCTAATTCACGTGTAACTGCTATTTTAGAGATACAGGTAAGACACTGATGGTTAATAAGAAGTGATTTAATAGATTCAGTATGTCCAAGCTCTAAAAAGATATTAATATGGTCTACTTTATCTTTGACATAGTCTAAAAAGACTTCTCGTGTTCCTGAACCCTCTTCTCTTAGTACCCACTTTTTATCTTGTATGGTATCTATAAAACACTCATCTTTTAGTGACTCATCAGTAGTAACAACTACTAACTCATCAATACCAATAATAGTTTTAATGATTTCAGGGTCATTGACCACACCTTCAATAAAGCCAACATCAAGTTCACCCTCCTTTATGAGGTCGACAATTTTTTTAGTATTGCCCTCTTTAAGAGCCACTTTTACATCAGGGTAGGTATTCATATAGGAGCAGATAATAGGAGGCATAAGGTAATCAACAATGGTCGTACTCGCTCCGACACGAACCATACCTTTGTTGACACTGTTTTTAAACTCATACTCAATATCGTTTATTTTTTTTAAGATGGGGGTCACCTCTTTTTCAAAAGCACGACCCATTTCGTTGAGGATAAGTTTTTTATTGATTCTATCAAAAAGAGGATTACCTAAAATTTTTTCTAACTCTTTAATTGCCATGGAGATAGCTGACTGACTAAGACCCATCGCTTTAGCTACATTGGTAAGGTGACCCTCTCTAACGACGTTTAAAAATATTTCAAGTTGACGTAGGGTTAATTTATCTTTTTTCTCTTTCATGAAAAATATTATATCAAAAAAATAGTCTATTTCTCTAATAAAGATAAAAAAAATTTAATATCTATGACAAAGGTAATGATTAAAAATGGTATAGATTAAATTAAATCAACGCCCTTTTCACCTTTTATCATCGCACCTATAACATAGGCATCTGTATTGGCACAGATAGCCTCTACATCTTCGCCATTAACTACTAAGACCATTCCTACACCCATATTAAAGGTTCTAAACATCTCCTCTTCATCAACATAATCAGCCATAAATTTAAAAACAGGAAGCACTTTAATGCTCTCTTTAGAGATTTGAGCTCTAAGCCCATCAGGAAGTACACGAGGTAGATTTTCAACAATCCCCCCACCTGTAATGTGAGCAAGAGCAACAATTTTGTCACGGTTGGCTTTAAACTCTTTGACATAGATACGTGTTGGCTCTAAAAGTGTCTCAATAAGAGGTTTACCGTTAAACTCTGAATCTAAGCTCATACCCAATTTATCAAAAAATAGTTTTCTTACAAGTGAGTAACCATTTGAGTGAACTCCTGAACTTGGAAGTGCCAAGATAACCTGCCCCTCTTTGACATTAGATACGGTGTCCATCTCACTCTTCTCTGCAATACCTACTGCAAAACCTGCCAAATCAAAGTCGTCATCTGAGTACATTCCTGGCATCTCAGCTGTCTCACCACCTACAAGAGAACACTCTGCTCTTCTACACCCCTCTGCAATTCCTGCCACTACATCTTTTGCATTTTCAGGTACTAATCGACCTGTCGCGTAGTAGTCCAAAAAGAACATAGGCGTTCCAAAGTTACAGATAAGGTCGTTGACACACATCGCAACAAGGTCAATTCCTACAGTATCAAACTTATTACTCTCAATCGCGAGTTTGAGCTTGGTTCCAACTCCATCAGTTGCTGAAAGAAGTACAGGCTCTTTGTACCCTGTTGGAAGTGCATAAGCACCAGCAAATGAACCAATACCTCCAATAACGTTTGCGTCAAATGTTGATTTTACATCTGCCTTAATTGCTTCGACGAAGTTGTTTCCCGCGTCAATATCGACACCAGCATCTTTGTATGAAATGTTTGCCATAAGTTGTCCTAAAGTTGTGATTAAAAAATTGCGACATTATATCTAAAGTTAGCTGTTTAACTTTCGTCCAAGTTTCTCCTCTACGGAGTTGACTTTTTTGTCCAGTCGCCCTACTGAACCCTCTCGCCAATCAATCTTGATAGAGGAGTAGATTCGACCACAATCTTTCTGTAACTCTTCATAGGCTTTGTTGATAACAGCTAACACCTCTTCAACGGTCTCTCCCTCAATAATTGTACCCATTGGGGTAAGCTGATAGGCTAAGCCACTTCTATCGACAATATCTAAAACTCGTGCTACAAAGGCACTCTTACTTTGTGTCTGTTCTGTTGGAAACATTGAAAACTCTACTAATGCTGACATCTTAACTCCTAATTTTAATGACAGTATCATACATAAAAGAGAGTTTAACTATGTTAAAATGGCGAATAAATTAGGAGATGTAAAATGCCACATTTAAAACTATTGACAAACGTTATACTACTTGTATCTCTTAGCTCTTTTTGGGCTTGTTCAGATGAAAAAGGTAAGGTAAAAGAGATTAAGACCATACTCCTAGAGGGAAAACCTAGTGAGGTACACTCTACACTTTCGCAAAAGTATTTTGAAGAGGGAGAGTTTGAAAAAGCGTTAGAAGAAGATAAGAAGCAGTTAGAAGAGGATTTAAAATATTATAAAGAGCAGAGTCCAGAGATTGCATTAGATTATAATAATATTGGTTTAGACTATGATGAGCTAAAAGAGTATACTAAAGCAGTTGAATATTATCAAAAAGCAATGGATATAGATGAGAAGACATTGGATGAAAATAGTACAGAGCGTGCAACTACCTATTATAACTTTGCCTCTTCAAATAATGAATTAGGAAATTATAAGAAGGCGTTAGAGTATTATCTAAAAGCATTAGAGATAGATAAAATTGGTTTGGGTGAGTTTAGTCGAGATGTCTTAAATGAGTATGAAGATATTGCAAAACTCTATGAAAAAACTGGTAAAGTAAAACTAGCTATTAATTACTATCAAGAGATTCTTGATATTGTTGCTCATGGCTCTAACTCTGAGAGTGAACGTAGTAAACGGGTAAAAGCAAAGATTGAGGCATTACAGAAGAGATTAAAATAGATGAGAGAGATTATTGTTATTGGAGCAGGGTCGAGTGGTTTAGTGACAGCCATTGTCTCTGCTCGTCGAGGTAAAAAGGTTCTTATTTTAGAGAAAAATAACAAAGTAGGGAAAAAACTTCTAGCTACAGGTAATGGAAAGTGTAACATTACCAATCAACGCCCTACCTTAGAGCGTTTCTACTCTAGCAATCCACAGTTCATACGAGAAGTATTTGAGGGGTATAGTTACCAAACTATTAAACAGTTTTTTAAGTCTATAGGTTTAGAGCTTATAGAGGCAAAAGAGGGAAAAGTCTTTCCGATGTCACTTCAAGCCTCCTCTGTAGTTGAACTCTTAGTTGCTGAGTGTGAACAACTAGGGGTAAAGATAGATTGTGAAGTTGAGGTAGAGCAGGTTACAAGAGTAGGGGAACGCTATGAAATTCGACACAATAGAGGTGTAGAGATGGCAAAAAAGTTAGTCATTGCTACAGGACATCTCTCTGCTCCACAGCTAGGAGGGGTCGATGTTGGAGTAAGTTTTGCTAAAAGGTTAGGGCATAGTATTGTGAAACCTTTTCCTACTTTGGTACAGTTAACTTCACCTATGAAGAGGCTCGAACGTATGGCAGGGGTAAAAGTAGAGAGCAGAGTAACACTTAGAACAGAAGGTGGAAAAACTATTCAGAAACAAGGTGATGTTCTCTTTACCTCTTATGGTATTTCAGGTTTAGCTATTTTAGACATTAGCCGTTTTGTTATGGTTGAACTTTTAAAAAAGAAAAATGTTATGTTAATCATAGATTTAATGCCCAAGATGTCACAAGAACAACTCTTGGCACTTATGCGTAAAAGCTTGGTAAAAAAGAGTTCTAAACCATTAACTATATGGCTACAAGGGTTTATAAACAAAAAGCTTATATTGCCTATTTTAGAGCCACTAAAGCTACAAGATGAGACGGTTGGTTCACTCTTTTCAAATGTTAAAAATTTAGAACTTATTGTCTCTAAAATCAAAAACTTTAAGTTTGAAGTAAATGGTAGCAGAGGCTATAAGGGTGCTGAGGTAGCTACAGGTGGAGTTAACACTAAAGAGATAAACCCTAAAACCATGGAGTCCAAGAAGCATAAAGGGCTTTATTTTACAGGTGAGGTTTTAGATGTAGATGGTGACAGAGGAGGGTTTAACCTCCATTTTGCTTGGGTTTGTGGGCTTAGAGCTGGGTGGAGTATATAAGTAGTTA
>JALVEV010000057.1 GCA_027030605.1 Campylobacteraceae bacterium
TAGCTCTTCAATAAGTTTAAATTGCTCTTCGCCTTTATCAAGATTTACACATAGACCATAAAAACTTGGCATACGTGGAACCGATGGCTTTAGCCTTGCACTGTTTGGGGCTGAAGCCTCCGATTCCGAACGTTGCCATAGGAATTTTAAAAACAGATATGGAAAATAAAAAAGGTTTGTAGCCATAAGTTTAAAATAGTCTAAACTATGACCTCTTCGTAACTCTTTTTTTAAAGCTCGTTTTAGTATGTGTGGTTGGTCGGAGTATGAGTCCCATGGGAATATATTTTTCATAAAAAGATTATACCCTAATCCAAACTATGATAAAATCCCCATTATGAAAACAATCCTATTTTGCAACCTACCTTACGCCTTTTCTATACTGAAACCCTTAGCTGATGAGCTAGAGAGTAGGGGTTATGAATACCTATGGTATGTAGACTCTTCTTTAAATAAAAATTTCCCCTATAAAGATATGCCTAAAACTACAAGTGTCAAAGAGTTAGAACGCTTTCAAAGTGATGCCATATTTGTATGTGGTAATGATGTTCCCTATTGGTTGCGAGGGGTAAAGGTTCAAATTTTTCATGGATTAGCAGGAGAGAAAAAAGGGCATTTTCGGATTCGTGATTATTTTGATTTGTATCTAACTCAAGGGAAATATTTTACAGATAGATTTAAAATGTTAGCACAAAAGTATAAAAACTTTGAGGTCATAGAGACAGGGTGGTGTAAACTTGATAAACTCTATACTATTTCAGAGGAGACAAAGGCTAAAAAAATAGAGCTTTTAGAAAAATATAATGCTAAAAAAATGGTTCTATATGCTCCTACATTTTCGCCCTCTTTAACCTCTGCTGTGGCATTGGAAAAAGTCATTGAAAAACTAGCCAATCAAGAGGATATTTTACTTATTATTAAATTTCATGATAAGATGAGTCAAGAGTTAAAAGAACTTTACGAAAATATGAATAGTGTTCTAATCATTGAATCTGATGATATTACAGAGTCCCTACAGATGGCTGATTTGATGATAAGTGATAGCTCTTCTGTGGTGTATGAGTTTACGCTTTTAGATAAGCCTGTGATTACACTAAATAGTATCTCTGAAAATATTGATTGGTGTAATGTTCATAGTGCTGATGAGGTCTATAGTAGTGTAATAGAGGTTTTAAATGGTCATGATGCTTATGCAAAAAATCGTAAAAACACTATTACTCTTTATCATCCATATAGTGATGGAAAATCGGCAAAACGTATGATTGATGCTACAGAAAAGTATATCCAAGAGCATGGTGTACCGACAAAGAGAAAAATTTCTCTTTTACGAAAGTGGAAGATGCAAAAGTATAAAGGTCGAACTTAGTTTGCTAAGGTTCGTCCATTATCTACAGATGAATTATAGTCAGGATTTGGTGTTCTCCACTCTCCATAATGATGGGTTAGATAGGCATCGTAATCTTTAGGAACACGGTATTTCTTACCATTAAAATCTATCATCTGAAATTCAGATACTAAGTTTTGAGGTAAAGAATGGGGTTTCCCCCATTCATACCAATATAAATCATCTTTATGTTTATACATAACAAATATATCTAGTTTAACATAGCCACGTAAAAAGAAAAAACGATTGTTTCTAATTTTAAATGAACGTATATTTCCCTTTTTTAATGGTCCAACATCCTCTTTTAATCGCCTTGTGTAGGTTCTGTATCGTGCTTTTTTTATGGCAGGTAGCACTTTGTTAAGCATTGTCTCTTCATCCTCTTCAAAGATAGATATATCAATATCATCATCCCATGGTAAAATTCTATTTTCTCGAACTACTCCTAAAAGAGTTCCAAAGTCTAACCAATAGTTTACTTTATACTCATCTAAAATATCAGTTACATCATTAAGTAGCTGTAGGGCAATCTTTCCATTTTTTCCATTTAGAAGATATTTATTTTTTTTAGGTTTAAACTCTGCCATCTAATTTTTACCTCCTAAATACTCTTTAAACAACTTCAAAAACTCCTCCATATCCCTATAATCAATCTCCCCAATATTAGCCACCCTAAAGGTATTGAATTCTGCTACTTTACCAGGATAAATGGTAAATCCTCTCTCATAGAAATAGTCATGCATCTCATTAAAATCAACCCCATCGGGAATAAAAATAGAGGTAATAATCTTAGAGTGATACTTATCATCTACCAAATATTTTAAGCCCATCTTTTTAAGCTCATTGGTTAATCTCTCCCACGATTTAGAGTAGCGTTTATAACGATTCTCAATTCCTTCCTCTTTAGCCTCTATAATAGCTTGTTTTAAGGCATAAAGTGTCTGAACAGGTGGAGTAAATCTCATCTGATGTGATTTTATAAAGTTCTCATATTGAGCAAAAAGATTTAAGTAGAAGTTTCTAGGTTTAATCTCTTTTAGCTTTTCTAGTTTTTTTGTATTGGCAATTACAAATCCAACTCCTGCCATACCTTGAATGTTTTTATTTGAACTTGCACAGAGGTAAGAGATATTCTGCTTTTTCATATCTATAGGCAGAGCAGCATAAGAACTCATAGCATCAACAATAAGTTCAAGATTATACTCTTTAGCTATCTCTCCAAACTCATCAAGGTTATTTAGCAGTCCTGTAGTTGTCTCATTGTGAATTACAGCTAAATGAGAGATGTTTTCATTCTCCTCAATCACTTTTTTTAGTTTTTCAACCTCAACAGGCTCTATTGGAGAGCTTTCAAACTCAATATAATCCATACCATAAGCATCAGCTATTTGGCACATTCGTTTACCGTAAGCACCATTGTTTACTATAAGCACTTTCTTATCATGAGGTACAGCAGATGTTAGTGTAGCTTCAACAACAGCCGTTCCACTTCCTCCAAAGAGTACCGTTGTATACTCTTTAGGATTAGCTACTATTTTAGTAAGCTCAATTGAGACAAACTCCATCAAATCACCAAACTCATACTCTCTAGGGCAAATATCGGGAACTACTTGTGCCATCTTGACACTATCGGTTGTTGTCGCAGGTCCTGGGTTTAAGAGTATATTTCTTTTTATTTTGTTAGCTATTAATGATGACTTTTTTCTAATATCACTGCTACATATACCTTTAGTTCGTGGAAAAATTAAAAGTTTCTCTTTTTGTATATTGTTTGAGTTGTCATCGCCATGAACTAATAAATCTATACTGTATTTTTCTAATACTCCATCATCTAAAGCCCAAGGAACAGGCACTACTTCATCTACATATTTTATAGCTTCCAATATCTCTTTTCTATGTTCAAAGTCCAGTTCAGGTTGGTAACCTTTTTTAGCTAATACTTCATCATCGGTAGTTAGTCCTACAATTACTTTTCCATACTCAGAAGCTTTTTTTAACAATCGAATATGTCCATGGTGTATAATAGTAGCAGACATATCTACCATAACTCTTTTTTCCAAACTGCTCATTTAGTTAAACTCCTTTACTTTTACAACATCTAGTGGTGGTCTAGGTGTCTCATCATCAAGCCCACACTTTATATAGATAAAATTTGATTTATAGTTTTCTGTAAGACTCTCTATAATATCTGAAAAATCATCTAGGCTAGTTATAACTTTTTCTATAACATTAAGATTAGAGGCTTTAGCAATATTAATATAATCTACATGAGACTGATAGGTATTCTGTCCACCTGTTGATTTGTTTTGTTCATTGTCAAACAGTATATAGGTTAAGTCTATATCTTGGTATCTTCCTGCTGTTGTAAGTCCACCCATATGCATAACAAACTCAGCATCACCACCAAGTACAAAAACTTTTTTGCCACCTAAACTAGCACCTAAGCCTAAAGATAAAGCTCCACCCATATTTCCTGCCATATAGAAGTTATTTGTATCAGGCATAAACGAGTACATCTCTCTACTTGTATTTCCTGTCGTTCCAATGAATAGTGTATTAGTATCTTTAAACATCTCATTGAGTTTAACTAAAAATTCTGAACGAGGAGTATAGTTTGATAGGTCAAGTACATGTTCTTCTAAAAGCTCTACTTTTGAAAAGGTATCTTTCTTAATAACACCAATAGTAAAGCTCTCATCACAATGGTTAATTTGTGAAATAGCTGTATCTATATCTTCTTGGTTTAAAATAGTATGCTCATAACCATAAGCCTCTATTAGTTTAGGAAGCTCTGTAGCTAAATGTTTATGTTGAATCTCACTATCTCCCTCTTTATAGGTTCTCCAAGAGGTTAAGATAGGAAAGGTTACACCATAAGGATTAAGCAACGAGGTAATAGATGACCCCATATTTGTAAGTCCTGAAGATTGGATAATTACAATAGGCTTTTTACCTGACATCTTAAGTCCTGCTGCAACTGAACAAGCAACAGCTTCAGAGGCACAAGGTAGATACTCTATATTTGTACTATTAATAGCTGAATTGATTACATTTTTAGCAAAAGAGCAAGGGACTACACATAGATGAGTGTATCCCTCTTCAATAAGTTTGTCAATAAAAATATCTGTATCTAACGCCATTATTTTGTTCCTGGGATAAGTTCAAGTATCTCTTTAATCGGCATACAGTCAGGTTCAGCTTCTAAACTTCTTTTGTGTTTAAGTATTGTTTTTGCAACTTTCATCATTCCTGGATAGGCAGCTCTAAGCATATGGTTAGCATAAATCACTACATTTACGCCCATCTTGGCAAACTCATCAGTGGTTACAGAGTTAAAGCTTGTTGGCACAACTACAATAGGAGTTGAACTATCTTTCTCTCTAAACTTAGATACAAACTCTTTAATCTCAGTAGGGTCTTTAAGGCGTGAATGAATCATAATACCATCAGCACCTGCATCAATATAAGCAAAAGCTCTATTTAGTGCATCTTCCATTCCAGCTTCTAAAATAAGACTCTCAATTCTTGCAATAATCATAAACTCTTTAGATATTTGTGCCGATTTACCTACCTTGATTTTATGACAAAAGTTCTCTATGCTATCTTGTGTTTGTGCTACATCATTTCCAAAGAGTGAGTTCTTTTTTAGCCCTGTTTTGTCTTCAATAATTACAGCACTCACTCCAGTTCGTTCTAAACTACGAACGGTAAACTCAAAGTGTTCAGCTTTTCCACCTGTATCTGCATCATAAATCATTGGCTTAGTTGTTACTTCAAATATCTCATTAATAGTCATAAGTCTTGCCGTTGTATCAACAGCTTCAATATCAGGTTTACCTTTGGAGGTAGAGTCAGTTAAAGAGCTTGACCACATTCCATCAAAAGTTACTACTGTTCCATCTTCTAAGATTTCAGAGGCATTTTCTGCTATGAGTCCACTTAAAGCATTATGTGTTTCAAGTATTTTTACTACAGGTTTTGCATTAATAAGTTTTCTAAGTCTTCCCATTCTTGCACTTGTGGTAATACCTAGTTTTGTCATCTGCTCTTTAATATGTAAATCATTAATATTGTGACTATATGGAATCTCCATAAGCTCTCCACCCCAAGCCTTAAGAGTCTCAACTACTTCATCTCTATATTTTCTTTGATTTGTAGTTAACCAATCATCACCATGTACAACAAAATCAGGCTTTAGAGTTTCAAGATTCTCTTTATATGAAGCTGTCTCTTGTGGTATAACAGTTGAGACCATAGAGAGATTTTCTAAAACTTCTTTTCTTTGATTGTAGTCTAAATATGGAATGTCATTAAGCTCTCCACACGCTTTTAGTGTTAGAAGTCCTACTGTAACCTCTCCTAGTTTTGATGCCTCTTTTAATATGTTTATGTGTCCTGCGTGGATTAAGTCTGCTATTAGGCTCACATATACTTTTTTACTCATTTTTTTCCTTTAAGTCGTTTTAGTATTTTTTTACGGTTTAAGTATGCTTGTTGTTTCTGTAAATATTTATTTAATAATAGAGATAGACTCTTTTCATCTTTCTGAGAAATATCTGCATAGCATTTTATCATAAATTCATTATCTTCTCTGTCATTACTAAGTTTTGCAAGATTTTGCATTCTCAAATCATCATCAAACTCAACAAACTCCATTCGATTAACATCAATAATGGAAAACTCATAAGAGTCACCTACTCTTTTTACTAAGATATTACCTGGAGAGTAGTCTATGTGGTGTACCTTTTTTTGATGTAGTTTGTAGGTATACTCTATAAATCTCTTTAAGATATTCTCTCTATCTTTAAAACTTTTATCTTTAAAAACAGCTCGTATCTCAAAATCAAAATCAAAAAACTCCGAGATATAAAAACTCTCTTTAAATCTAAAAGGTGTTGGAAACTCTATATATCCAATAGGTTTAGGGGTATTAACTCCTAGTTGCTTTAACTTCATAGAGTTTACAAAAGAGCGTTTAGCTTTTGAGTCACGAAAAAACCTATAGATAATTTGGTTTAAAAGGTGAGGTCTTTTAAAAGACTTAACTACATACTTTTTCCCCTCAAACTCAACAATTTTTATAACATTTCGTTTATCATAAATAGTATGATTGGCTTTTTGATTAAAATAGAGCTTTATATTAAGAATAAAATCTTTTTGTCGTTCATTGGCTACTTCGTAGGTCATTTAGTCTCTCCTTTACAACATCATAAATACGCTCAGAGACCTTACCATCTATCTCTCCACATATATCTTTAGCAAATGCTAGGCGTTTAGATTCTAGTTTAGAAGGGTTTTCTAAAGCCTCTTTAGTATACTTTAGTGTCTCTTCATAACTATTAGCTGTATCTAAAATAGTTCGATATTTAGCTTTTGATTGGTCAATCCTTTTTGTTAGTTTCCATGGCATCAAGTAGTATGACCAACGTAGTTTAAAGTATTGGTTAGAGATTACAGGCTTGTTTAGTGATGCAAACTCAAACATGGCTGAACTCTCATCGCTTATCATCACATCAGAGGTGGCTAAAAAAGGTACTAAGTTATATTCGCTTAGAGGTAAAATGGTACAGTTCTTATACTGCTCCCAAATTTTAAACTTTTTGAGATGATTTTTATATTTTTTGCGTTCATAGGTAAGGTAGTGGGGTTTAATCCAAATATTGTACTCTTTAAACTCATTTGGAAAATCATCTGCCATCTTTTCAATGGAAGAGGGGAAAAAGGTTGGGGCGTAAAGAATGGTTTTTTTGTTTTTATCTAACCCATATTTTTTAAAAAGTTCATCTTTTTGACTCTTTTTAAAGTTTACTATCTCATCAAATTTAGAAAAACCAACTAAAGCCAATTTATATTCATGCTCGGGATAGAGATTTTTGACTCTATTGTATTTTTGAATACCCTCTGCAATATAGATATCAAAATACTCAATCGAAGAGAAAAAAGAGGTAGACTTAGCACCGATACCATGCTCTAAAAAAACAGTAATAGCCTTTAACTCTTTGGCTTTTTCATAAGGGTTTGCAAAAAAGATAACATCAGCTTGTTTATCAAAAAGTATCTCCTCTCCAAAAATATAGTTTAAGTTATTCTCTTTGGCTATATCTTGCATATTTTGAGAGTTCTGTTTAGTAGAGAGTATGTAGGTTACTTCATGCCCTTTTTTTGTAAATACCTTACTAATAGGTAGAAAATGGGGGAAGTAGTAGGGGTAGGCTACGTAGAAATATACTTTCATTTTATTCAAAATCTCTCTTTAGTCGTTGTAGTATCTCAAAAGCTCTGTTGATATCGTCAATATCTATTTTAGATATCTGTTTGAGTTGCTCTTTAAGTGCTGTGGTTGAGATTCCTTCTGTTCTTGGGAGGTATATCACTTCACAATACTCTTTAAGCTCATCAAATTTTCCTTCCCAATCATGACCCATTGCAAAAATATCTACATTATACTTTTTTATATCTGTAACTTTTTGCTCCCAATCATTTTCAGGAATCACCATATCTACATACTTAATGGCTTCAACAATTTCAGCCCGTTGCTCATAGGGAATAATGGTCTTTTTGCCTTTTATTTCGTTAAACTCATCGGTTGAGACAGCTACAATAAGTCTGTCTCCTAATGATTTAAGACGTTTTAAGAGTTTTAAATGACCAATATGAAACATATCAAATGTTCCATAGGTTAGTACTGTTTTAGACATAGATATTCTCCTTGGTATTCTTCCAACGCTTATGCATCCAAAACCACTCTTTGGGGTGGGCCTCTATGGCTCTTTGCATGGCATTAGCTTGTGCTTGGGTTAGTTGTTTTAAATCTTCTTCTTGATTATCTGTTTTTATGGTCTTAATAGGCTCATAAATTTTTACATGATAGTTCTTGTAGTCATCTGTAGAGATAAAAGCAGGAATCAAATCTATCTCAAATTTTCGTGAAAGTATAGAGGCTAAAGGGGTATGGGTTGCAGGGTGATTAAAAAACTCTACCTCTATAGATTGGTTCTTGCGAATACTTTGGTCAACTAATATACCTACAGCTTTTTTTTGCCCTAATGCTTTTATGCACCCTTTCATTGCCCCTTTTTTATAAACCATCTCTACATTAAAACGTTCACGATTCTCTTTTAAGATTTTATCCATTAAATCAGAGTCTAGTTTTCGCCCTACACCTACAAGTGTAAGGTCAAATTTAATAGCAATAGATTGAGAGAGAAGTTCCCAATTTCCTTGATGCCCTGTAATAAAAATAATCTTTTTACCTGCATCTTGGTATTTTTTGACAATCTCTTCACCTTCAAAAGTTACATTTTTAATCACCTCTTCTTTGCTCATTCCATCACGCTCTATAATGCCTAAAGTAGTGTCAAGTAGATTCATAAAAGCAGAGATGCCATAAGCTTTTTTCTCTTCTTTATTAAGGGTGTTATTGAAGGCTATATCTAAATTGGTATTAATGATTTTTTGATGTTTTTTACTAATGGTATAGGCAAACCAAGAGATGCCTCTCATTAGTTTTATCATTATATCTCTAGGTAGTATTTTTAAAATAAAAGCAAAAAACTTATAGAGTCCAAAGTAGAGATAATCAACCATTTAGCAACTCTTTAGCCATAAGAATAATTTTATGAGAAGGAATTTTTTGAATAGAAAAATCATTTTTATCAAGCTTATAGTGGTTAACTTTGCTTTTTGATTTAATAGTTTTATTGATAGGCGTTTGATAGACACGATTTACAGGAGTAGGTCCAAAAATGGTAATAGATGGTATATTTAAGCCCCATGCCATGTGGGTAGGACCTGTATCGTTTCCTATAAGCAAATCAGATTTTGCTATTACCTCTTTTAGAGTATTTAAATCTATTTTTGGAAGAGCTTTTGCATAGTTAGAATTTTTTTCTATCCACTCTGCTTTTATTCTCTCTTCCTCTCCTCCCCATGCTATAAGTACATTCTCTTTTAAATGGTTGGCTACCTCTACAAACTTCTCTTTTGGATAGTTTCGGCTCTCCCAAGTAGAACCAATAATAAATATAATATTTTTTTTCTCTTTTGAAAAATACTCCTCTACTACTCTGTTCTCATTTGTATAAAATAGAAATGGCTCTTTATTCACAATCATTTGATGAGTAATTTCAATATCTAAAGGCTCACTCATTACTTTAGCATTTCGGTCAATGGTATTTTCATCGTAGGCTATTTCTATTTTACGATTATAGAAGTATGAAGCAACCCCCTCACGAATAGATTTTTTTGAAAACCCTGCAATCTTTTTGCCCAAAAGCTTAGAGGTAATTGCAGATTTTATGAGTCCTTGTGCATCAATAACTAAATCATAGTTATTTTTACTATAAGTTCTAACTTTTTTTAGTTCAGAAAAGAGAGCTATTTTATCTTTTTTGATACTTTTTAGATTAACAGTTAAAATATTGTCAATATGGGGGTTATTTTCTAAAACTTGTTTAAAGCCTTCTTCAACTATCCAATCTATTTGAATATCTGGTCTGGCTCTTTTTATAAACTGTAGGGCAACCATAGCATGGATAATATCTCCCATAGCAGAGAGTTTTACAATGGCAATTTTCATAATTTATTACTCTTTTTTAAAAATAGTCTTAAAGATTTTTTAGCTTTATGGCACATATTATACTCAATATGTTTTAAATACCATTGTAGTTGTTGTGAAGTTATGCCTCTTTTTTTTGCTTCACGTTTTAAAATGTATTGAGGTATTTTTATTGGTTGTTTACTGAACTTTTTTGCGATTTTTTCTACAGTTTTACCGTGACAGGTGTAGCATAGACGTGCAAAGGCAAAGGGTAGGTTGGTCTCTTTGTGCCATTGGGTGGCTAGGTCTATACCTTTCCCACCATTGAGATAGTAGATAAGGGCTTTATCTCCAATGAGAACTTCTCCTTGTAGGTTTAATACTTTAGCTAAACGGTTGGAGGAGGCAGATTCGTGGTCGTTTCTGTTCTCACCCTCTAAGACAAATACAGAGTAGACAGCTCTATTGGCAATAATTCCTAAGTCGGTACAGTTGTATTTTGGAGACTCTATACTAGAGATAAATCCTGCGTCAATTTGTCGTTTGTGTAGGGCTTTGTTGATTTGGCTTGGGACATCTCTTCTGTATGCTAACCCTTTTTTTAAACCAGAGTCAGGGAGATAGCGTTTCAAAAAAACTTGAAAGGGTAGGAGGTTAAGGTAGCTAATAGAGCCAAATTTCACAGTTCATCTCTTTCATAAAAAAATTAAGCATGATTATATCAAACAACTTTTATAATCACCTAACAGTGGCTTAATGTTACGAGTTTTAGACAAAGTGTAAACGCTGAGCGTCGACTAGCGTCGATGGATACACTTTGTCTAAAACTCGTAATATCAAGCCTATTAATGAACTTATTTACAAAAGGGAGAGTGTGTGGTAAAAGTAGAATTCCTAGGACCAATATCGCAAGAGGTGTTAGAGTTAGAGGCAAAAACATTGGCAGATGTAGCAACACAGCTACAAAATATTGAGACAATTGCTCCATGGTTAGCCAAGTGTGCTGTAGCTGTTAATGACCAGATGACAGCAGATTTAAGCATGGTATTAAAATCAGGAGATAAAATTTCAATACTACCTCCTGTCTGTGGAGGTTAAGATGGAGTTGTATAATGGTCCTCTTGATGTTGAATCTATCTTTTCAAAATGGTTACATGAAGAGGAGAACTCTAACTATGGGGCTTATATTCCTTTTGTAGGAACGATTCGTGCTGAAGATGGGATTGAGGCGTTGAGTTTTGACATCTACGAACCTGTTTTAGAGCAGTGGTTTCAGAGTTGGGTTAAAAGAGCTGAAGAGTTAGGAGCAAAAGTTAAGATGGCTCATGCCATTGGTGATGTGCCTGTTCATACCTCTTCATACATCTCAGCTGTCTTTTCGCCAAAACGGCGAGTAGCTTTAGAGCTGATAGATGAGTTTGTAGAGGACTTTAAAGCTAATGCTCCAATTTGGAAGTACGATGTTAAAGATGGAAAACGAATCTATGCAGAAGATAGAAGTACCCCTATGGATGGGAGTGGGCTTTTAGCTTAATAAAATTGATTGAAAAGGGAAAAACGAAATGGCATTTATGCACTTCGAAGAGTCACAAGAGATTATTGAAAATATAGAGATAAAAAATTATAAAGTATTGAAAAAGTATTTAACTGATACCTTAGGTTATGTATTGGCTCAAGATATAGTTGCTGACCATAACTCTCCAGAGTTTCCAACCTCTGCTATGGATGGGTATGCTATTAAACATGAAGACCAACCTTTAAAACGGTTAAAAATATCTAGTATTAATCCAGCAGGGGCTGATTTATCTGACGAGGTGATTGGTGGACAGTGTATTAAGACATTTACAGGCTCACTTATGCCAAAAGGGGCAGATACCCTTATACCTATTGAAAATGTAACGGTTGAGGGTGATGAGATTGTTATTAATGAAGAGGTTCCTTATGGTTTTTCTGTTCGAGCAGTGGGAGAGAATTATGAAAAAGGGCAAAAGCTAATTTCTGAGGGAACAAAGATAAACTTTGCAGATATTGGGGTGATGGCAAGTCTTAATGTTGTCTCACCTTTAGTATATGAGAAGCCTAGAGTGGCTATTTTATCTACAGGTTCAGAGCTGTTAGAGTTGGGTGAAGCTCAAACCTCAAATTCACAGATACGCAGTTCAAACAACTATATTTTAGAAGCATTGGTCAAAAAGTATGATGGTGAGCCGATGCAGTTGGGGTGTATTGCTGATGATAAAGAGAATATCTTAAAGCATGTCTCCTCTGCACTAGAGCAGAGCGATATTGTAGTGACCACAGGTGGAGTGAGTGTTGGAGATTTTGATTTTGTTAAAGATGTGATTGTTGAGCTTGGGTGTGAGGTTCTCTTTCAGGGAGTTCGTGTAAAACCAGGGCAACACATTATGGTAGCACGAAAAGGTAATAAATTTATTGTAGGACTACCTGGCTTTGCATACTCTTCAACTGTAACAGCACTTCTTTATGTTGTTCCTTTGATTGCTAAATTACAAAATGCTCCATCTCCTCTACATGTAGTTGAAGCAACTCTACGTGTACCATTTAATAAGCGTATTAAAAAAGCAGAGTTTACAGCCTGTCACTATAGTTTAGAGCATGGACAGTATTTTATAGACTTTGAGGGAAAAAAATCAGGAACTTCTGCAATATTAACAAATATGTTAGGCTCAACTGCTCTTTTAATGACTTCAGAGGAGGATGAACCTAAAGGTGCAGGAGATAAAGTTAAAATACTACTTATTGATTAATCTTTTTTAGATAGGGATTTTATGTTGGTACGTATCTTTAGATAGAGTGCCAACTCTGCTACTGTTTTACATCCATTATTGATTGCTTCATTTAATACTCTCTTGTTTGTTTTTGCATTCATTTAAAATCCTTTTTACTATAAATATTCCAAAGTATAATCTTTTTTTCTTAGTTAAGCAAATTATATGTCAAATTGTCATATAATTTAAAAAACAACAATAAAAAGGTCTAAAAATGTATGATTTAAAAAATGTAATTAAAAAAATAAAAGAGATAATTGCTGTAGAGAAGAAGGGTAAAAAGGTATTTGATAAAGATGTTGCTGATGCATTGGCAATTCCTCAAACAACATTTGCAACTATGAAAAAGAGAAACTCTATTCCTTTTAAGGAGATACTGGAGTATTGTGCCAATAAAAAATTGAGTATTAATTGGCTCTTTTTTGACCAAGCCATTGAGATGTTAGCTGAAGAGACAGATAAGTTTTTTCAAGTACATTACTTTGCAGATATAAGAGCAAGTGCAGGTGGTGGGGCATTTAACTTTGATGATGATTATGAAGTCTTGTCTATAGATAAAACTATTATGAGTAATATTGCTAGTTCCTCAAATGAAGTCTTAGATGCGATTAATGTAGATGGTGAGTCAATGGAACCAACTCTTCAAGATGGCTCAATTGTTTTTATTGATAGAAACCAGACAAATATCAATAAAGATGGAATTTTTGTTGCTTCCACTACAGCAGGACTTTTTATAAAACGTATTCGACAACGTGCTGATGGGATGATTGAGTTGATTTCTGATAATAAGGCATATAGTCCTGAGATAATCACTCCTGATGAAGTTGAAATTGTTGGAAGAGTTGTTGGAAACATCGAGAGTCTATAGTAAAAATTTAGTATAATTGACTAAATTAAGTATAAAAAGGCAGAAGATGAAGAAAAATATTATTCTCATAGGTTTTATGGGTGTAGGTAAAGGGACAACAGCAAGAGCTTATGCAGAAAAATATGGATGTTTCAATATAGATACAGATGATTTGATTGAGTCTAAAGATAACAGAAAGATTAAAACTATCTTTGAAAAAGAGGGCGAAAAATACTTTCGTGCTTTAGAGCAGGAGTGTGCAGACTGGATTGAGAAATCAGTTGATAATACACTTATCTCTTGTGGAGGTGGATTCTACAATGTAAATAACTTAAAAAAGTTAGGAACGATTGTTTTACTTGATGCCTCTTATGATTGGATATACAATCGACTCTCTACCGCTAAAAACTCAAAAGCAAAATTAAAAAAGCGTCCACTCTTCTCTGAACCTAAAAAAGCGAAGAAATTATATAAAGAGAGAGAGAAAGCCTATAAAAAAGTTGCAGATATAATAATTGATATGGAAAATAAAGATTTAAAGAGTGTTATTAAAGAGATACATAAAAAAGCTATTATATATAGTAAGTAAATTTCTTTTTAACATAAAAATTGAAAATTTTTTAATAAATTTCAAAAAACCCTTGACAAGCAAAAGAAAATCTCCTATAATACGCGTCCAAGAACATTGGGGACGACTTAGAGATTAAGTCAGAGAAGTCGAAGATGTTTTTAAGTGGTCTTTAACAACTAAATATAAGAAAACAAAACGAACGTCTATTTGAGTTTTT
>JALVEV010000058.1 GCA_027030605.1 Campylobacteraceae bacterium
TTCTAGCGATATCTCTTCTCGCTACTCTCAACTCACTAGTATTAGTAAGTTGCATTGTTTTTTGCTTTGCTTTAAGTGTAAAAAGTTCAAGCTTCTTCTCTTTAAGCATTGCATTTAACTCTTCTACACTTTTATTTTTAATATCAGTATATTTCATTACTATCCTTCGCAGAGATAATTTTACATTGGAATGGAAGTTTATGTAGAGCAAGTGTTAACGCTTCTCTAGCCACATTCTCTGGAACACCAGCAACTTCAAATACAATTCTTCCTGGCTTAATATTCATTACCCACTCTTCAACTGCACCTTTACCTTTACCCATTCTTGTCTCAAGAGGTTTTCTAGTAAGTGGCTTATCTGGGAAAACACGAATCCAAGATTTACCTTGTCTCTTCATTTGACGAGTCATTGTAATTCTGGCTGCTTCGATTTGACGAGAGTTAATTCTACCAGCTGAAACAGCTTTTAGTGCAAACTCACCAAACTCAATCTTGTTACCATTAAATGACTTACCTCTGTTACGACCCTTCATTACCTTACGGTATTTTGTTCTTTTAGGCATTAACATAACTATTCACCTCTCTTTTGACGTGGCTTACGACCACCTCTTTTTTCTTCTTTTGGCTCAGCTTGAATACCTTTAGCAAGTACTTCACCTTTGAAAATCCAAACTTTAATACCAATAATTCCATAAGTAGTATGTGCTTCAGCAAAACCATAGTCGATTTTAGCTCTAAGTGTATGAAGAGGAACACGTCCCTCTAAGTACCACTCAGTTCTAGCCATCTCAGCACCACCAAGTCTACCAGAAACAGAAACTTTAATTCCTTTTGCTCCAGACTTTAATGCACCTTGAATAACTTTTTTCATTGCACGTCTAAAGGCAACACGACGTTCGAGTTGAGTAGCTACGTTCTCTGCTGCTAATTGACCAGAAGCTTGAGCTTTTTTCTCTTCTTTAATATTAATAGAGATATCTTTTTTAAACATTTTATTGAGTTTGGTTTTTAACTTCTCAATGTCTGCACCCTTTTTACCAATGATAATTCCAGGTCGAGCAGTAACAATAGTAACTCTTGCTTTTTTTGCTGTTCTTTCAATAATAATATTAGAGACACCTGCATAGAAGAGCTCTTTTTTCAAATATTTTCTAAGTTGATAATCTTCTGCAATAAAGTTTGCTGTTCTCTCTTTTTTAGGAAACCATCTTGATTCCCAGTTTCTGTTGATTCCAAGTCTAAGACCTATAGGATTAACTTTTTGACCCATATTATGCCTCCTCTGCTTTTGCTACTTCTACCATGATGTGAGCTGTTGGCTTAAGGATTCTACTAGCTGTTCCTCTTGCTCTTGGTCTCCATCTTTTCATTGATGCTGCTTTGTCTACTCTACAAGAGGTAATTACTACTTCTTCTGGCTCAAAATCACCATTAGCAACAGCTGAAGCGATAACTTTAGAGATAACTCTAGCTGCTTTGTTTGGCATAAATTCTAATGAGGCAATTGCAAGTTCAGCATTCATACCCTGAACCTCTCTAGCAATCAATCTTGCTTTAGTTGGTGATACTCTTGTAAATTTTAATAATGCTCTACTCATATTAACACCTTACCCTTTTCTCTGAACAGAGCCTTTATGACCCTTAAATGTTCTTGTTGGTGCAAACTCACCTAGTTTATACCCTACATGGTTCTCTGTAATAAATACAGGAATAAACTGTCTACCATTGTGAACATTGATTGTTAAACCAATGAACTCTGGGAAAATAACAGAGCGTCTTGACCAAGTTTTGATAGGTTTATGAGAACCCTCCTCTTTAGCCTTAAGAACTTTTTTCTTTAAGTGGTCATCTATAAATGGACCTTTTTTAGTTGATCTTGCCATCTCTTACCCTTACTTCTTTCTCTTAGAGATAATTAACTTATCACTAGCTTTTTTCTTACGAGTCTTATGACCTTTAGTAGGCATACCCCATGGAGAGACTGGATGTCGTCCAGAGTTGGTCTTACCTTCACCACCTCCGTGTGGGTGGTCAATTGGGTTCATTGCAGACCCTCTAGTTTGTGGTCTAATACCTCTATGTCTTTGACGACCAGCTTTACCGAGAACAACGTTTGCCCAATCTTCTGACCCAACAGTACCAATAGTTGCCATACACTCACCAAGTACATATCTCATCTCACCAGATGGAAGTCTAAGTGAAACATATTTACCATCTCTACCCATAATCTGAGCATAACCACCAGCTGAACGAGCGATTGAACCACCTTGACCAGGATTAAGCTCAATATTATGAACTAGTGTTCCAACAGGAATTGCTTTAAGCTTCATTGCATTACCAGTTACAATATCAAGACCAGATTCAGCAGACATAATTTTGTCTCCAACACTCATACCTTTAGCTTGAAGAACATATCTTCTGTCACCATCTGTATATTTAACTAAACAGATTCTACAAGTTCTATATGGGTCATACTCAACAGTAGCCACTGTTCCTTCAACACCAAACTTATTTCTTTTAAAATCAATAATTCTATAAAGTTTTTTAGCTCCACCTTCTCTATGACGAGATGTGATTCTACCATTTGAGTTTCTACCAGCTGAACGAGGAAGTTTTTTAAGAAGACTTCTTACACTTGCCTTTGCTGTAATGTCACCACTGTCAAGATTCGTAATATAACGACGACCTGCAGAGGTTGGTTTATATGATTTAATTGCCATTTCTTCTTCCTTACACTGCTAAGCTGTCAATTTTTGCATCTTCTGGTAAGAAGACATAGAACTTTTTCAAGTCTGGTCTTTTACCTTCGATACCTTTAAATCTTTTAACTTTACCATTAACTCTCATTGAGTTTACCTTCAATGGGTTAATTCCAAAGTACTCTTTGAAAACTGCTTTAAGGCTATTTTTTGTCATTCTAGGGCTAGTCTGAACAACAAGTACACCATCTTCTTGCATTGCAAGTGTTTTCTCTGTGTATAATATTGATTTAATATCTGTAATATCTGCCATCTTAGCTCTCTTTTGTTAATTTTTCCCAAACAGCTTTTTCAATTACCACTGAGTGATAAGCAGCTGCAAGGTATGCGTTAAGCTCATTTGCTTCAACTAAGTATGCATTTTGAAGGTTTCTAAATGCAAGGAATGTTTTGTCATCAATTAGCTCTTTAACAACCAACACATCTCTTTGACCAAGCTCTTTAACAAATGCAGCAGCATCTTTAGTTTTACCTGACTCAATTGTAACGTTGTCAACAACAAAAAGTTTTTCATTCATTGCCAACTCTGCTAATGCAAAGTTAAGTGCTAACTTCTTTTGCTTTTTGTTTACTTTTTGCTCGTAGTTTCTATTGTTTTGAGGACCAAATGCAACACCACCACCAACAAAGATAGGAGATCTTGTTGAACCTGCTCTTGCACGTCCTCCACCTTTTTGAGCCCAAGGCTTCTTACCACCACCACGAACCATTGAACGGTTTTTAGCTTGTGCAGTGTTTGCTCTTAGTCCAGCAGCATACGATTTACAATATAAGTAAAGGTTATGTGGGTTAATGTCCGAAAATGACTCTGGAAGGTCACTTGTTTTAATTACTGTTGTACTCATTATTTAACAATCCTTACCAATCCTCTAGCACCATTGTGACCAGGAATTGAACCTTTTAATACTAAAATTCCGTTTTCAGCATCAAATGAGATAACATCATTTTTAACTGTAACTTGTGTGTTTCCGTACTGACCAGGCATTTTTTTACCTTTTTGTACACGACCTGGCCACTCAGCATTACCGATTGAACCAATTCTTCTACCAAATCTGTGACCATGAGATGCTGGTCCACCACCAAATCCGTGACGTTTCATACCACCTTGGAAACCACGTCCTTTAGTTTTTAATGAAGTTTTAACCAACTCGGCATCTGCCAACGCCTCTGCTGAATAGTCACCTGCCTCTGTACCTTCAGCCACTCTAATGGTCATAAATTTGTTAAACTCTTTATCAATACCGAATTTAGCCTGTTGCCCTTCAATACTCTTGTTGATTTTTTTGCTACTATGATAAGCTACAAGTGCTTTACCATCTTCACGAACTTCACATACTTTAGTTTCGACAACTTTTAAAAGGGTTACAGGAACACTTGGAACACCAACAGTTCTACTCATACCTACTTTTTCTACAATAAATTCCATCATCTACTCCTATCTGTCCATTGATCTAATTTCAACATCAACTTCTGGAGCAAGGTCTAGTTTCATAAGTGAATCTATAGTGTCCGAAGTAGCTGAAACAATATCAATCATTCTTCCGTGAATTCTAATCTCAAACTGCTCACGTGAATCTTTGTTTACGTGTGGCGATTTAAGTACGGTGTATTTTTTAATCTTAGTTGGCATTGGAATTGGGCCAATAAGCTCTGCACCTGTTCGTTTAACAGCTTCAACAATTGAAGCAACTGAGCGGTCTAAAACACGATGATCATAAGCTTTAAGCTTAAGTCTAATTTTTTCCATTTAATTTACCTTATAAAGAACTCGTTAAGTTACCGAAAAACAGTGCTTTAAAGCAGGTTTTACAGCTCCTAACTAAATTTTGGAGCCGAATTATACCGAGATTATCTTTTGTTGAGGTTGTGTTTTTTGCTGTTTTTTATAGATTTTACTATTTTATTTCCTTTTTAAAAGGAATATGATAATATTTTCTTAAAATAAAAAAAGGTACACCATGCAACTTTTAGAGTACTTCTATGACCGAAATAACGACATCGTAAATTATCATCAAAGAAAATTTAATCTACCAGAAGCAGATAAAATTCTACTCTACGGCTCCCCTGCATCAGGTAAAACCTCGCTTGTTTTGGATTACCTTATGAATTACGACCCTGAGTCGATTCTCTACATCGACTTCCAAGACCCAAAGTTTCAATTTCGTGATATGATGGAGGAGGATGTAGAGGGATTTGTAGAAGCCAATGAGGTAGAGGTTTTAGTGCTAGACCACTATGAGCATGAATATTTTGAAGAGCTACCCAAGGTAGAAAAACTTATTATCGTCTCGAATACCTATTATAACTATGGAGAGAGTTTTTACTACCTACACCTCCCTCTACTCGACTATGAAGAGTTCTTCTCTTTTCAAAAACGTGGAACAGAGAGACAGGTCTTTAATCTTTTCTTACGCCAAGGCACTCTACCCCAACTCGCCATAACAACAACTCCAAAAGAGCAACTCTTTCTAAATTTTATTAAGAGCCACTTCAATAAGTCTGAACAAAAACTACTCGCTGTACTCGCCCACTTCAATGGAGCTACAGTTACTACTCACCAAATATACACCCATGCAAAAGAGCGTTACAAAATCTCAAAAGACCTTATCTATAAACAGATAAAAAACTTTCAAAAGCAGGGTATTATTACTTTTATAGAAGAGTTCAAGTCAACCAAACAGAAAAAGCTACTCTTTTTTGACTTCGCCCTTGCTAAATACCTTACCCTTACCCAAGGGTTTCAAAGACAGTTTGAGACTATGATTGCTCTATCTTTAGCAAAACATAATATTCCTTTTAAAGCTTTTGGAACCTCAGGTTACCTTACCCACCTAAACCACCTTATTATTCCTGCTCCTTTTGAGAGTGAAGAGATTTTTTGGAAAAAGGCACATAACCGTTTTGCTAGTTATAAAAAGGAAAATATAGAAAAGATAGTTGCAGTCACCATCAATGCTCATTATGAGTTTGAAATTGAAAATGTAGAGTTTGAAGCACTACCCTTTTATGAGTGGGTAGTGATAAATGATGAGGAGTAGAGAGAAGCTTAGTACTCAGCCTCTTTCTCTGCCATCTTCACCATGGCATTCATCTCTTTTAGAAGTGTTTCATTTTTAGTAATAATGGTTGCTAACTCTTTAGGTGAATTCTTTTTCTTCTCATACAAAGGCTTTAACTCTTCCCATAATTTAGAGACAACTTTCAACTGCTTAATTATCTTCTCATTGGTTGGTTTTGTAATATTTTGAGATTTATCACCCTTGATTAATGCAGTTAATGAACTATCAAAAAGTTTAACACTCTTAGCCAATTTTGGAGCATAACTATTTTCCCCTTTTAAGAGTAGTAACTTCTCTTTTGTCATCTTTTGAGTCAACATACGCTGTCGTCCAGCAATATTAACCAAATGTAAACGAGCTTTTTCTAAGTAGTTTATAGAAGTATTAGAAGACTCATAAGCCTCAACTAAATTATTTGATAATTTTAAAAGCTTCTCATTATTTTTTACAACATAATCAAGAGCCTTTCCATCTTTATCTTTTCCCTCAACAATCTTATTAACAGCTTCATAAAAAGGTTTCCATGCTTTCTCTACTACAGTAATCTGCTCTTTTACTTTTTTATTTGTCGTAGCTTTTAAACCTAAATCACTGTCACCATTTTTAAATCCAGTTAGTGTTTTAGCATAAAGGTCTGCTACTTTTTTCAGAGCTTTACGACTTTCATCTTGTTGAATATTAAGAGTACTCTGTAGTGCCAATTTTGTCATCTTTTGCGTTAACATTCTCTCTTTACCTGAGAGATTTATGGTCTTTTTTAAGATGTTATCCTCTTCCATAAAGTCATTAACCAGTGAAGAGAAATCTAATTGAGTAGTAGTTTTTGGAGCCTCTGCGACCAATACTGTTACTGGAAGGATAAAAAGCAGTAAAGTTTTGTTAAGAAGTTTCATGTTGTATTCCTATTATTTATGTATGAGATTAAACAATTTTACACTATTCAACAAGAAAGAATATTGATGTAAATCAAGAGGTATAAAAAATACCCCTTCCAGATACCTACGGCACACAGCAAGGGTGGGTGGGCTGCTATGTTCCCATCCTGACCCGTTGTCCACCAATGCCGTTGCATAGGTCTAAAAGGAGCGAGGGAATAATATCAAACTCTTCCTTATGAAAGATTAAATTTTATTAGTTTTTAAAACAAATTAGCTATAATTCCACCCTACTAACCATTGAGAGGTGTCCGAGTGGTCGAAGGTGCAGACCTGGAACGTCTGTGTGGGGCAACCCACCGAGGGTTCGAATCCCTTCCTCTCAGCCATTTTAAAATAAAAAACTCTTTTTAACTCTTATAGTTTAGGTATCTATATACTATAATACTATGATGTACCCCTCTTTTAAGACACAAAAATATAACTAGAGATAAGATTGATTATACTTATGCTATAATTGATTTAAATTATTATACTAAAAGGAGTCAACTATGCAAGTATCCTTAAATCTTGGAACAGTCAATATTACTAATCAAGAAGTAGTAAAATTGGTCATGCATCTCAAATTAGTTGATGGTTATAGCGATTTATCACATGATACAAACTTCTCCTCTTTCATATCAGGTTGTATGAATTCTTTTCCTTCTTCTTTTATCCATGCTTGAATACTATTTATACTAACTTTAAAGATTCTACATAAAGCATTTAAACCCATGCCTTCAGCATAACAGTCCATAATTTTACTCTTATTTTTATTCTTTGGTCTCTTCTCTTTTTTTTTCGTATTTCCATACGAATACAGCTTTACAATCTTTGCATTTATATCGTTGTGTTCCACAACAATTATGCCCATTTTTTACGCTATTAATGCTTCCACACTTTTTACAACTTGGTCTATGTCTCATAATCTAATTATACTTAAATAGTCTTATCAACTAATTTGAGATGCATGACCGAGGAGTTAAAGAGTAAACATTTTCTCTTTAACTAAATTTTAAAAATTAGGAATTCCATCTACATAACACTTAGAAAATGTCACTGTACCATCTTTATCAGGTAATGCTGTTACATCATATTCAAGGTAAGCATTTTCTCCATCTCCTCCACATTGTGAAGCATCTGTAATAATTGTATTTCTACCAACATAGGTTACCCCTGCTGTATCTGTTGTCTCGACAAGACATGAAAAATGAGAGTTCTTTAATGCAAACTTATCTACTGTTCCAGTGTTAATCACACCATAATGACGAATTGTATAGGTACCCGAACCTTGAAGAACTTTAAAAGTGGCTCCCTCTAGCCCCTCTACGTTATTCCAAACATCAAAATAGACCTCACCACTCTTTAATATTTTATCTGTTTTAGGATTTTTACCTAAAAAGTTAATACTAATTGCACCAAGTTTTCCATATAGATATTGAGCAGGATACTTCACAATAACTGTTGTTTTACCCTCTTTATCTAAAACATATTTACCATCTGTTGAGTTAATTTTTAGATGCCACTCTCTATAACTAGAGTCACAAATCTCTTCCATATAATTATGCCCTACCGCAAAACCTAATCCAGTGTAATCTTCTCCATTATAAATATCTGAAAAATAGAGTGTTGTATCGCTTGATAAATCTTGATTAATATCCCATTTTCCAAGTGCTTCATAACTACTTATATCTCCAAAGATAAGAGCGTAATCTCGACTATAATCAATATTTGTAAATACAGAACTATTTACATCAAGGTGAGCTTTATTGGTATCTGTATCTCCAATAAGATTACCATGTAGAGTACCAAATTTTCCATAGAGTACAGGTTTACCACTACTATCTTTTACAAAATCAGTCATCGCATTTACATAAATAGTTGGAGATATATTAATGTGATTATTATATTTATCCGTAGCAGAAATCAAATATTTATGTTCAAACCATTTTGTATCAAAATTATAACTTACCCCATCATCATTAACTGAAAATGCAGTGGGAGGCCCTGACATAATCATAGTAGAGTATGTTTTACGAATCTTTTCGGTAGCTCCTTTCGCATTTAAATATTCAACTTCTACATCAATATCTGCTAGTCCAGAACGTGTATAGGTTTGAGCATATATTATAATATTATTTATTTTCTCATAGCTTAATATTGAAGATGGTACGGGATGTACACTAGCATCAAATAATTTTAAAAGATTCTCTTGCTTACTAATAATTTTAAAACTAATAATTTTTTCATTTGCAATAAAATTTCCTGTATCTTTATCTATTAACGCCACTTGAATACTCTTTTTATCTTCTAGATTAAACTTCATAACATCTTCATTTGTTAGCGAGAATTTAATACTATAATTAATCGTATCACTGCTACTTTCATTATTATCACTACTATTTGTATCGGAAGGTGTAGGTGTTACTGGTGTTGTGGGTGTTGTTGGGTCTGTAACAATTACATCACTCTCTTCTGGAGTTACCTCTTGTTCAGGTGAAGTAAATATTGCCTCATTTGTTCTATTATCTAAACTCAATATAGCTGTACCATTTAATGCATATGAAGTAGGTAAACATGCCTCTTTAAATCTAACTGTTGCATGTACATTTATCTCATCTATACTATTATCATCAAATACAATTTCACTAGGTGAAAAGAGTACCTGTTCTACCTTACATGGAGTTACAGTGATATCAAAATTACTCAAATTAACACCAATATTACTGTTATAATTATTTTTAATAGAAAAATCAATTCCCATTTCATCTTGCTCTTTACTAATTGTACTTTTTTCTGTTTCTACAATTAGAGAATCACCCGTTGTTTCCGTATTAATTGTTGTAGACCCACAACCAACTATTCCTAATGCCAAAATAAAAGAAATACTTATTTTAAATAGATTTTTCATAAACTCTCTCCCTCTTAATATATATAGTTGACACCAAAAGTCACAGAAGATAAACTATCTAACCTATCTAACTGAGTTAAAGAGTATCTATACCCCAAATCAAAATCTACCTCATCAAGAACATTCCACGCCACTCCTACTCCAGCACCATACAATAGACCTGTTTCAGTAATATTGTCAACTGAATGCTTTATGTACCCTATATGCCCACTGAGATAAGGTTTGAAGACAATATCATCTTTTTTGTAAAGAGATTGCCATACAAATTTATCGAAAGAGATTAACCCTTTTTGAATTTTATGTCCATCTGAATTTGACATATCTCCTAGTACTATAGTTCTCCACTCTTTATTTTGAGCACCAATTCTAACACCAAACTCCACACTATGTGTATTTTGGTCTAGACCTATTGCATCTTTACTATCTAACCCTGCATAGCCAACTTCTATCCCTAATAATCGTTCAGAAGAAAAAGACTCTTTTGCCTCCGATAAAGTCAATATAAGTAAAGAAGATAATAATATTTTATTTAACATAAATTTATCCTTTTAATATTTAAATTTAATTTAATATTAAGAATACTATTTTTTTAATTAATTCTTTATGAATTGTTAGAAAATATTTTTTATATATCTAGAATAAACAATAAAATAAAATATTAAGTGTTATTATTTAATATACTTTTTTAGACTTTTATCTTTTTCCACTCTCCATTATCAAAAGCTCTCCATAAGAAGATAGCTTTTGTAAAGGTATCTAAAATCATCGCTATATAGACCCACATAATGTCATGAAAATACCAAGAGAGTACAAAAGCAGGAATAATTCTTACTACCCAAAGAGAGATAAGATTGATACGCAATGTTCGTTTAGCATCCCCTGCACCACGCAATGCTCCAGAGAGTACAAAGTTAAATGCTAAAGGTATTTGAGATAGCCCAACTATCTTTAAATATAGAGATGCAGATTCAATTGTTTTTGTATCATTAGTAAAGAATGAGACAATCCACTCAGGAGTAAATATCATAAAAAAGGAGAGTGAAAACATAAGTGCTATTGCATACTTAAGTACCAACAATACATCTTCTCGTGACTGCTCAGGCTTTTTAGCTCCTAACCCCTGTCCCATAAGTGCCATCGCTGCAATGGTAAATCCAATTCCAGGCATAAAAGCAAGACCCTCTATACGTAGACCAATCTGATACCCTGCTAAAGCTTCAGTACTATAGTTAGCAATAATAGCTGTAAAAAGCATAAAAGAGCTTACCGTTAAGACTCGCTCATAGGTGGCAGGAAGCCCCACCTTTAAAGCTCTTTTGAGTAGAGATTTTGAAAAATAGACCAAAGGCATAAATGGTGTTTTTCCTTTAGCGTAGAGCAAAATATAGAAACTCACTTCCAATATATAAATAGTTACTGTTGCCCAACTTGCCCCCTCAACTCCCATAGCAGGAAAACCAAAATGTCCAAAAATAAGCAGATAGTTTAATAGAATATTAACTAAAATAGAGACTATCTTAACATACATCGGAGTGGTTGTATCTCCTGTAGAGTTAAGAGCTGTTACAAAAACCTGTTTAAGTAACAATGCAGGTAGCATTATGGTTAAGATAGAGACATATCCAACCCCCAATTTTAGAACCTCTTCGTCTACCCCAAACCATACATAGAGTCTACTTGAGCCAAAATACCAAAGTAGAGTAAGAGGAATAGAGAGATACAGAGCAAACTGTAAGAGTGTCGCCAAAGCTAAAGAGCCTTGTTTCATACACCCTGCCCCATAAAAGCGAGAAATCAAAGCACTTGTCCCTACTTGAAGCAAAGTCAAAACAGAAAATACAAACATAAGAGATTGCAATCCAAGCCCCACAGCAGCCACAGCAAAAGCTGAAATAGTACCTACCATTATGAGGTCAGTAATAACCTGTAACATATCAAGTAGTGAGTTAAACGCTGCAGGAAGAGAGATTTTTAAGATTTTTTTATGCTTGGCTTTGTTTATATTGAACAAGAGATACCTTTTTTCGAATGGTATCTTAAACTCTCTTTTTTTATATTAAATCATTCAGAAAATTACAAAAACTCTTTTTTATAAATATCTTCATCATAAGCGACTATAACTTTACCATCATGTTCAATAACAGGACGCTTTAACAGATAGTTCTCTTTTGCCATCCACTCTATTTTTCCATCATCATCAAGATTTAACTCTTTAAGAGCTAAATCTCTATACTTTTTCCCCCTATTGTTAAAGAGTATATTTATGTCAACTTGCTTTAACCACTCACGAATCTTTACTTCATCTACTCTCTCTACTTTATAGTCCACAAACTCAAAGTCAATACCATTCTCTTTCATAAATTTTCGTGCTTTACCTACTGTTGAACAGCTCTTAATGCCATATATTGTCAATATTTTAACCTTATTTTTTTGATTTTGACACTATTATAACATTAAAATTATAGGAGAATCCATGACAAACCACCCACTCTACCCCAAACTTTTAGTCTTTTTACAATTTGCTCTAATTGGGCTTATGCTTCTTTTTTCACAAGGAGTCTCTTTTTTAGGAATTGTACTCTTTGTAGTTGGTGCAATAGTTGGTCTATTTGCACTTAATCGTAACCAACTTGGAAATTTTAATATACAACCTAAGATGAAAGAGAATGCAAAACTTATTACAACAGGTATCTACGCCTACATTCGTCACCCTATGTATCTCTCAGTACTACTTATGATGTTAGCTATTTTTATTGGTTCACCCTCTATGATTGAAGCTATTTTTTTATCTTTACTTACCATAGTATTAGTTCTAAAAGCAAAAAAAGAGGAGAGCCTATGGAGTGAGAAAAGCCAAGAGTATATAGACTACAAGAAGAGAACTAAACTTTTTATCCCTTTTATCTTATAAAAAGTAAAATCGTTAACAATATCTGTGATACTATTCCAAAAAATATTTATAGAAAGAGCCATCATGAAAAGAAAATCACAATTTTTACTACTATTTAGTATGCTATGTTATACAACTATCTATGCTAATGAGACAACTTCAACATTTTCAGAAGAGATACCCTATACACTCTATACTCAAGAAAAAAAGATATGTATTCATCGTTCACCTAAAAAGAGTGAAGAGAAAGATAACTCACTCTGCCAAGAGTATCGTTTAGAGACTCCTGAAATTAGTACTATTAAACTACACAATAAACTAAAAAAGAGAATGAAACAGGCTTTAAAACCTTATTTTAAAGCTTTTGAAGAGAAGTGCAATAAAAAAGATGTACTTAAAGAGTTCACTAATAACTTTGATATAAAAGGAGATTGGTATGAACATATTCGTGTAGTACCATACGCTTATACTGACTCAACCTATACTCTTTTAGAAAATCGTGTTAGTTATACGGGAGGTACTCATGGAAGCAATGAACTCCTTCTTCACCTTTATGATAGAAAAAATAATAATGAGTTAGAACTAAACGATATTTTCAATAAATCAGAGATTGAACAACTGAGTAAAATAGCAGAAAAAAAGTATCGACAAGAGAAAAAGCTAAAAGCAACTGACTCTATGAAAAAGGCAGGATGGTTTAAAGATAAATTTCAACTAACCAATAACTTCTGCCTAACCCATAAAGGTATACTTTTTCACTATAATTCCTATGAAATTAAACCCTACGCTGAGGGAGATACTGAAATCTTTTTAACCAATAAAGAGTTGTCTTCTATCACAAAAAACAACCCCTATTTTGCCTCTAAAAAACCATTTTTCCAAAGTGATGTAGGTGAAGACTTAACTATCTATGCCTATATCATAGACTCTGATACCATAGAGCTTAAAGTGGTTAATACCTCTAAAAAGATTAAAACCCATAAAAATTGGTTAAGCCTCTCTTTTCCAAACCTAGAACTAAAAAAGAGTAGCGTACAGCTTCTTAAAAGTGATTTTGAAAGCTTTCATGTTTATGAAAAAGGTAGAAAAATTTTTAATAAAACATTAAAAAAAAATATAAATGCTAAATATCCTCTACTTGAAGCAGAGGGAGAAGCTACAAATAAAAAAAATAAAAAAATCCTTGATTTTAAAATGAATATACCCAGTGATATAAAAAATATACAACTCTACCTTCGCGCTACCTATAAAGATAAAAATGAGACTATAACCTCACCCAACAACAATAAAAACATAGGTCAACAAGGCTATGCAAACTATCAAATATCTATTCCTATAGAGAAGTAAAAATGTATTTTAAAGGATTTCCAAAAGAGAGTTTAGAGTTTATTGATAGTATCATTTTAAACAACTCTAAAGAGTGGCTAGATGAGCATAGAGAGGAGTATGAGAGGTTTATTGTTGCTCCAAACATAGCCTATGTGAAGGAGATGGGGGAGCATTTACAGATTTTAGTTCCAAATATCAACGCTATACCAAAGATAAATAAGTCGCTCTTTCGTATCTATAGAGATGCACGTTTTCATCGACTCGACCCAATCAAAGAGCGTATAGGCATTATCTTTTGGCAAGGAGAGACTCACCGAATGCAGAGTGCCTCTTTCTATATGCACTATGACCCATTTGAAGTATTTGTAGCTACAGGTATACGTAACTTTAAACCACCTCTTCTTAGTGCCTATAG
>JALVEV010000059.1 GCA_027030605.1 Campylobacteraceae bacterium
TGGATATGACTTTGAGTTTGGTCATAAAAAAGAGGGAAATAGAGCCTTGTTAAAAGAGCTTTTTCATGGAGAGGTAGTTGTGGTAGATGAGGTAAAAGTAGATGATATTTCCGTACACTCTCGAACTATAAAAAGCTATTTAAAAGAGGGAAAGATAGACCTAGTAACTCGACTTTTAGGTCGTGCTTTTACTCTAGAGGGAGAGGTGGTCTTGGGACAAGGTTTAGGTAAAAAAGAGTTAGTTCCCACTATTAATTTAAATATATATGAGTATCAACTTCCTAAAAATGGTGTCTATGTAACACGCACTAAAATTAAAGGTGAATGGTTAGAGAGTGTTAGTTTTGTTGGTGTTCGTGAAACAACAGATGGTGCTTTTGCTATAGAGAGTTATGTCTTAAATAGAGAGTTAGAAGAGATTAGGGGTAAAGTTACAATAGAGTTTTTAGAGTTTATAAGAGAAAATAAAAAATTTAATGGGTTAAAAGAGTTGAAAAATCAGATTAATTTAGATATAACTTATACTCAAAATTATTTTAAGGAGACTAAATGAAAAAAATAGTGTTGACATTGGCTATTTTGAGTGTAACACTCTTTGCAGAGTTTAAAACCATAGATGTACCAGAGTTTGAAAAGTTACAAAAAGATGGAGTAGTTATTATTGATATTAGAACAGCAGAAGAGTGGAAAGAGACAGGGATTATAGAGGGTGCAAAAAAAATCACTTTTTTTTCAGAGAGAGGACAACCTCTAATTGCCGATTGGTTTTTTGAAGTAGGACACTTTATTAAAGATAAAAAGACACCTTTCATTATCTACTGTGCTCATGCAAGTCGTTCAAAAGCATTAGGTGAAGGACTAGAGAGCATGGGGTTTGAACATGTCTATGAACTTAAAGGTGGTATTGAGAATGGTTGGATGAAAGCTGGGAAGAAGACGGTAAAAGAGTAATTTTTACCTATTCTTCTTCGTTCTACTGGTCGCTTGTGCCTCTAAAGGGTCATCGGGCCAGTAGTGCTTTTTATACTTTCCTCTTAACTCCTTTTTAACCTCAAAATAACTCTCACTCCAAAAACTCTCCAAATCTTGCGTTACTTGTACAGGTCGATTGGCAGGTGAGAGTAGATGAACCATTAGTTTTAGCTCTCCTCTTAGCACTGTTGGAGTCGATTTAGTTCCGAACATCTCTTGTAGACGAACTGGTAAAATAGGCTGTTTTGGATTAGAGTAGTCTATGGCAATCTTTGAGCCACTCGCCACAGTTAGTTTTGCAGGGGCTAAAGTGTTTAGCTCTTGTTGTTGTGCATACTCAAACATACCTAACAAAATAGCATACAAATCCAGATTTTGACACTCTCTAAGTGAACTCTTCCCTACAAGATAAGGAGCTAACCACTCATCCATATTTTCAGCTAAGTAGTCATTAAAGAGTTGCTCTTTTAGCTCTAAAGCTTCAAAAAATTGAGGTCGATGTAGGGACAAAAAGTTCAATCTCTCTCGCAGACTCAATGCCTCTTTACTCCAAGGTAGAGCCTCTAATCCTAACTCCTCTAACTCTTCAACTAAAACATCAATTACCTCAGGGGAGTCACTATTACTCATCTGCATCTCTTTTAGCACTATTGAGCCTAAACGGTAAACTTTTCGTACCTCAACACGCTCTTGTTCATCGTTCCAATTGACCTCTTGGCTAATTTTAAGAGGCAGATACTCTTCAAGTTGAGCTTGGGTAACCTCTATAGCTTTGTAAATAGTTGCATTAGTAGCCTTTCCATCGAGGTCACTCACTACCAAAAAACGACTTCCAAAGAGTTCATCTTCTTGGTGTAGAGTTGCCCCCTTACCATTGCTAAGAAGGTAGGTACTTTTGTTACTCTGTCGCAGTTGTGCCACTCGGTCAGGGTAGGCAAATGCAACTAATACTCCTAACATTTGGCTATTGAGTTGCTTTTTTTGTTGAGGCTCTATGCGTTTGGCAAGTTTTAAAAGGTAACGACACTGTTTTAGGTTGACCATAGAGCTGTTTATCTTGTGGTTTTGTGCTACATCATGCAGAGTCGTAACCCTCTCTTTTAAGTCGGCTCCTCCAAAATTATTAAAAATATCTTTTTCAGTCATTAACACAGCAAGAAGTGAAGCTTCATAACTAAGCTCTAGCTCTTTAGCTCGTATCATCATGTGGGCTAGGCGAGGGTGTAGAGGAAAACGGCTTATCTCTTTTCCATGTTGAGTTATGGTTGTTTTAGGAACCGATGGCTTTAGTCTTGCACTGTTCGGAGCTAAAGCCTCCGATTCCAAAGCTCCTAGTTGCAGTAAAAGTTGTTTAGCATGGCTTATGGCAGAGGGTGGAGGGGTATCCATCCACTTAAAATCACTCACCTCTCCACCCCAAAGTGCCACCTCTAAAACCAGTTGCGAAAGGTCAGCTAGTAAAATCTCAGGTACATCATGTTTGAGCAGTATCTTTGACTTATGCCAAAGATGATACGCCTTACCTGCCATAAGTCGTCCTGCTCGTCCTGCCCTTTGGGTGGCTGAATCTTGGGATATAAAGCGTCGCTCTAGCTTGTTCATCCCAGAGAGTGGGTTAAAGACAGAGACATTTTCAATGCCTGAGTCCACTACCGTTGTAATGCCATCTATGGTCAAAGAGGTTTGAGCAATATTGGTACTAAGTACTACTTTTCGCCACCCTTTTGGTGGGGCTTTTATCGCTTGGTCTTGTGCCTCTTTGCTAAGGTTTCCATAGAGTGGGGCGATGACCACATTTTTAACTCTGCTCTCTTTTAAGAGTCTTTCGACCGTTTTAATCTCTCGTACGCCAGAGAGAAAAACCAAGATGTTTCCCTCTTCTTGCTCCAAGAGTTTAATCAGTCGCCGATGAAGATAAAAAGGCAACTCTCTTTTGGTAGGTTGTGGGGTAGTAGGGTCAAGGTAAAAACGCTCCACAGGAAAAGAACGCCCCATACTCTCAACCACAGAAGCATTACCCAGTAGGGTAGAGAGTGCCGAAGTGTTAAGCGTAGCAGACATGACTAAGATTTTTAAATCTTCTCTCAAAACACTCTGTGACTCTAAAGCCAGTGCCAAAGAGAGGTCAGCATGAAGCGAACGCTCATGAAACTCATCAAAAATCACCAAAGCAAACTCTTCTAAGCTTGGGTCATGTTGCAGTTTATGCGTCAAGATTCCCTCTGTGACAATGAGTATCTTTGTCTTTTCACTCTGCACCGACTCCATCTTAATCTGATAGCCCACACGCTCTCCAACCTTTTCACCCAAAAGTTCAGCCATCCGAGAAGCAGAAGAGCGAACAGCCAAACGACGAGGTTCAAGCATAATAATTTTTTTTCGCTCTAACCAAGGTTCATTAAGCAGTGCAAGAGGTAGAGCTGTAGTTTTTCCTGCTCCAGGGGGTGCTTGAAGAATAAGGCGTTGATGGGTTAGAAGTTTCTCTTTTATTTCTGGAATGACTTGGGTTATTGGGAGGTTTTTCATAGGGGGGATTATAGCTTTTTATGGGTTAAGGTTGACAAGATTTTTTGATTCATCTATAATATTCCAAATAAAAATAAGGCAACAGATGATAATAAAAAAAGAAGAAGCAAAAAGTATAGTAATACTGATTTCAGAGCTATTTAAAACACGTGGTTTTGAGGTTGAAGAGCATGATGGTTGGGTGATTCCTAAGGGGAGTGACTATGCTATGAAAGGGTATTGGTATCCTCATGCAACGGAGAATGTTGGACAGTTGACTATTGAGGTGTTTATAAACTCTGAGATGGTCATGGTGGAGAGTTTTGCAGGGATGGGAGAGAGTGAAGAGGTTCGTCTTCGTGAGGCTTTTAGCTCTTTTGTATTTCACTCTTTTCATGTTTTTCTCTTTGCTGTTTGGGGTGAAGCTTCTGAAGAGGTCTCTTGCCAAGAGTGGGAGGTAATGGGGGTGAAGTATCAAGCTTATATTGGTCAACAGGGTATTTTGAACTATGACCGTGAGAATCTTTTGGAGGTTTCAAGTTCTTATAATGCAAAAGTTAAAGAGGTTATTTGCTTTGAAAAGTTAGAGAAGCAGTTTCATTGGTTTACCTTTTTTTATGCAAACTTGAATGGTTTAGATAGCCAAGCAGAGGTTTTAAAAGATAATATAAAGTGGAGTGCAGGGGAGAAGATGTTGACCTCTTTGGCTTGGAAGCGAAGTAACCACTACTATGCTGTT
>JALVEV010000060.1 GCA_027030605.1 Campylobacteraceae bacterium
GTCATGTTGTCAAACTGTAATGTTTCAAGCACCTGCTCAATCCCTGATGTCTGTAAAAGACGTGTTCGTACTCTATCTACTACTTCAACAGGGGTAACTACCTCTACTTTGTCTGAAAATTTTTTAACAGCTATATCTTTATGAATCTCTTCCATAAGTTTTAAGAGATTGTTGTAGAGTTGTCCTACCATCTGTCTTTTAGCCGATGAGCCTTTGACCATGATTTCAGGGAAGAGTTTTAAGATAAATTTTTGGGTTTTCAAGTGAGTAGTTCCTTCTTAAAAAATAAAAGCCGTATTATAGTCCAAAGTAACTGTTTACCCCTTTAGCAATCCCCTCAACTAAACGTCGTTGATAGTTTGAGTTTTGTAGACGTTTTAAATCTTTTTTATGGCTTATATAACCTGTCTCTACTAAAATAGAGGGCATTGTTGTTGCTAAAAGTACCCAAAAGCCTTGACGTTTTATCCCTTTATCATTGACACTATAGTATTTACGAAGATGCTTAAAGATATTTTTTCTGACCTTTATAGCTAAACTTTTAGAGTGCCTACTCTTCCACTGGCTAATCATCTGTTGTGCTGCCTTTTCACTATAGCGTTTTTTACTTTTATAGTGAGTTCGTCTCTTTCTCAGGCGTTTTTTTATATTTTTTGTTGAGAGATAAAAAACAGTAATTCCCTCATATCGTACATTTGGTGTACGCTTTTTAGGAGCAGCATTGACATGAAGAGAGATAAAGATATTACCCTTATATCTGTTTGCATAATCTGTACGCTCTTTTAGTCGCATGGTTTTATCTGTAGAGCGTGTCATACGAACCCTATAGCCCATCTTTTTAAGTACATCTCTTAATTTTCGTGTCATACTTAATGTCAAATCTTTCTCTATAATATTTCTATGTGATGCACCAATATCTCGTCCTCCATGACCTGCATCTAAAATAATAAGCTTTTGATGTCGCTTTTTATAAAGCCTCTTTTTCTTAACTTTTTTACTTGATAGTACTTTATTATAAGCTGGTAGATAGATGGTTAATGTTCTATTTTTAAGTCGATGCTGTTTTGCTAAAAGATATTTTGATTCAATAACAATTCGTAAAACATTTTTATTGAACTGTCCTATTCTTATTGATTTAACCCCCTTAGCTTTAAGATTTTTAATTGTTTTTCCTGAAGAGAGTAGACCATTTTTAATATCGTAAACATGTTTAATTACTCCACTCTTTTTTATAGTAAAGTGTTTTACTCTCTTGATTTTATGTGCAAAAGTCAATTTAAGTTGATTTGAGACTAATAAAGTATTTTTTAAATAATTATTTTCTTTAGCCCATAGATTTGAGTTTGTTAAAAATAATAGACCAATAATGATTAATAATATTTTATTCAACTGGAAGCTCCCTATTTATAAGAGCTTTAGTGTAACACAAAATAATATTTTAGACTATTAATTCATCCTTTTTTATAGAGAAAAGGTTAAAGAGAACAGATTCTGTTTTAAATTTTCCCATATTTACTATATTACAAAAATATTAAGAAATAAAGTTAAAAAAATAATATAAAATATAATTATTGAAAGTAAGGATTTAATGATGTCTATTTTTCCCAAAAAACTATTTAATTTCAAAAAGAACTCTAGCGATAAGAGTCAAAAAACAATTAATAAAAATGAAAAAAGTGACTATGAAGAGCATATAAAAAATCATTACACTACTCAAGGCTATACAGTTTGGCATCATAAAAATAGAGACATTACCTTTGTAGCAAAACGTAAGCGACAAATTTTACTTATCCACTGTTGCGACAGTCAATCAGATATCTCAGTAGAGGGTTTAAAGAGTTTTCAAGCCCAACGAGACCAGTTTAAAAAAGAGAATCCTATTTTTGAGAACTATGAACTCTCACTTCACTACATTATGTCAGGATTTTTTATAACTGAAGAGGCTTACAAGTATATGGAGAGTCATAAAGGTGGTATTACTTATGAGGTTATAAAAAACAGGTCAAACAACAACTGGCTCAACTCCCTGCTACTAGATAAAAAATCTAGTTAGCAAAAAAAGTAAGTATCTTCTCATCAACACCTTTTATAAACTCACTATTACGGTTTTCATACTCTATATTAGACAATAAAAAACGAATCAAATTTAATCTTGCTCTTTTTTTATCATTAGCATCAAGCATACACCAAGGAGCATGTTCAGTTCCAGACTTTTTAAACATCTTATCCCTAAGCTCTACATATCGGTCATACTCTTGGTGTGATTTATAGTCTAAATCAGAAAGCTTCCAAGACTTTAAGGGGTCATCTTCTCTATCTTTTATCCGTTTGGCTTGGGTCTCTTTTGAGATATTGAGGTAGAATTTAAATATCATTACTCCATCATCTACCAACATCTTCTCTACATCATTCACTTGAGCATAAAATAGTTGATGTTGCTCTTCTGTACAGAAAGCAAAAACTTCCTCTATCCCTGCTCGATTGTACCAAGACCTATCAAAACAGACAATCTCACCTGCATTGGGTATCTGTTTTAAATGACGCTGAAAATACCATTGACCTAACTCTTTTGAGTTGGGTTTAGGAAGGGCTACAGAACGTGCCTCACGAGGATTCCAAAAACGGTTAAGTGACTTGATAGATGAGCTTTTACCACCTGTATCCATCCCTTCAAAGATAATCAGTAGACGTTTCTCATTCTCTATAATCCACTTTTGTAACTTAACTAACTCTAAGTGGAGTTTCAGAAGCTCTTTGTTGTAAAACTTTAACTTTAGTTTTCCACTCTTTTTAAAAACTTTTTTAGGCTTCTCTTGATACTCTGGTAACTCTTTTGTGTAGATTGCTCTCATCTATATCTCCTTGGGAATACTCTTAGAGGTCTTTGCTCCCATCTCTTTGAGTTGCTCTACCTGCCTTACAATATTTCCTCTTCCCTCACTTAGACGTTTTTTAGCTGATTCAAAACTACTTTGCAGGGTATCAAACTGTTTTGAAAGCTTAACCATATCTTCTGAAAAGCTTACAAACTTATCATATAATGCACCTGCCCGTCTTGCTATCTCTTTGGCATTTTGAGTCTGCTTTTCATACTTCCAAACATTCTCAATAGCCCTCATAGCAATAAGTAGTGTCGTAGGGCCCACTAAAAGAATCTGTTTTTTAAAGGCATCATCATAGAGTGAAGCATCTTTTTCAAGTGCCAATGCCAATGCCCCCTCTATAGGTACAAACATAAAGATAAAATCTAAAGTATTAATCCCTAAAAGTTTCTCATAGTTTTTAGAGGCTAAATCTTTAATATGACGACGTGTTGCCTTTACATGTTCATTAAGATATAGCTCTTTCATCTTATCCGTTTCAGCTGAAATATACTTTTCATACGCATTTAGAGATGTCTTTGCATCTATTATTAGGTCTCTCTTATCTGGTAGATGTACCAAAACATCAGGACGGTAGGTCTTTCCATCATCATTTTTTAGAGGGACTTCTCTTGTATACTCTATCCCTTTTCTAAGACCAGATGACTCTAAGACCTTCTCTAAAATCATCTCACCCCAAATACCCTGCTGTTTCTTCTCACCTTTTAGAGCATTTGTAAGGTTAATAGCATCTTGACTTATCTGTTGATTTAACTCTTTAAGTGACATAATCTCCTGTTTGAGCATAGCACGTTCTTTTGACTCATCACTATAAAGACTGTTTATCTGTTTTTTAAAGTCTGAAAGCTGAGACTCCATTGGTTTGATAATAGAGGAGAGGCTCTCTTGACTAAATTTTGAAAAATCTTTTGAGTTACTCTCAAAAACCTTTGAGGCAAGTTGTGCAAACTCCTCTTTTATCTCACTTCTATGCTCCTCTAACATCTTAAGCTTCTCTTGGGTCTGCTTCTCTTGCTCCTCCATCTGAATCTGAGTTTCACGAACACTTAGGTGCAGTTTATTGTTCTCTTCCACTAAATCTTCATTACGCTTTTGAAGTAAAGAGTAGCCCTCCTCTTGTTTTAAGTAGGTCTGCTCTAAAAGTTCATAATGTACATTGAGTTGTTCAAGTGCTGATTGCTCTTGATGTAGTGCAGTCAAATGCTCCTCTCTCTCTTTAAAAAGTTGTTCTTTTAACTCTTCTACCTTAGCCTGTGCCTCTTTAAGTTTCTCCTTTGTACGAGAGAACTCCTCTAACTCTCTTTCTAACTTAGTTGTTTTTTTACGCTCCTCTTGAAATGCTTCATAAAACTCACTTAGACGCTCCTCTTTTGCATTATCAATAGCTTTTGCATGGTCTAAAATAGATTCAAGTCGATTGATTTTATTCATAAAGACCACAATAACAGTTGAAATAAGTACGGTTATTAAGAGAAAAAGCCCAACGGCAACCATTGTCATCTCACTATTCATTCCAAAGTTAGAAAATACTCTCTCCAAATGTTACCCTTCTATAATATCATACTCAGCAGGAGCATTACACTCTAACTCTTGCTCTTTGACCAAACTGTTATAATTCATATTTTTAAATACAATTTTTACTTTGTTGTCTAAACTATCTACATAGACAATTTTTTTAAGATGCTGATTTTTGTCCATACTGATAAGATACTCAATATCTTTATAGGTTGCTTTATAGTCTGTTGTGGTTAATGGCTTGGCTAACTTCATGACCTGTTCAAGGTCAATTCCATCATTAATAAGATAGTGTGAGACCTGCTCTAAATCATGGTCAACTACAGTTAACTCCACCCCATTGGTACAGACCTCTTTCTGTGTTGGAGAGCTATATGTCCATTTAAATAGACTTCGTGTGTAGGTCTCATCTCCACCCTCTGGCGTAGAGAGAATCTCTTTTATATTTTTAAAAAGTACTTTTCCCTCATACTTAATAACCTTCTCTTTTTCATTAGTAATGGTCTGTTCAAAATCGGTTGTAAAAGTTTCGGGAAGAAGTATGTCAGCATTAAGTAGCAGACTAAAGAGAAAAAGTGACAGAAAATATTTCATTTGATAAATCCTTTTTTAGTAATATAAATAATATCAAAACCACACTTGATGTGTGATTATGCTGATAACATTTTGACTAAAAATTGTGGATTTAAAGAAACAACATACCACCCATCAAAATAACCAATCCAGCAATAGGATACCCATACTTAGGATTTTTACTCTTTACAGCCTGAAAAGAGAAGTAAAAAATCCCAATAATAAGAACTATATTAATAAATAGCCAAACAAGTAAATTCATATTATTTCTCCAAATCCTCTTTAGCTAACTTCTCAACCATCTTAATACTATCTAAAGCATTCTCTAAAATCTTCTTAGTCGATGTTAGAGGTTTAACTCGTAAGTTGGTCTGCTTTTTATCAAGAGATTCATCCATAAGAATCTCCATTACCTCTTTTTCTAGTTCAGCATAAATCTCTTGAAGCTTTAGCTCTATAAACTCTATATTCATCACTTACTCTTTGGTCTAAAGATTTTAATAACCTCTTCATTGGCTTCCATATAGGCTCCCCCAATAAGGTCAATACAGTATGGAACAGCGGGGAAAACAGCATCTAAACACTCACGGATTGATTTTGGCTTTCCTGGTAGGTTAATAATAAGAGAGTTATTACAGATACCTGCTGTCTGTCGAGATAAAATAGCTGTTGGAACATACTGTAGACTCACGGCTCTCATCTGCTCTCCAAACCCTGGAAGAAGTTTTTGACATACATTTTCAGTTGCCTCTGTTGTTACATCTCTCTTTGCTGGTCCTGTTCCCCCTGTAGTAACAATAAGGTCACAATCATGAGAAAGCTCAAGAAGTGTACTCTCAATAATAGGTTGTTCATCAGGAATACATCGGTACTCATACTCACACTCATTAAGTAGATACTCTTTCATAGTATCCATAATCGCTACCCCTGAAATATCTTCATATATTCCTTGACTTGCTCTGTCGCTTGTGGTGACTACACCAATTTTAATTTTATCCATTTTTTATCCTCAATATATATAATGGTCGAATTATAATATACTCACCTTAGCTAAACAACATTTACACAAAGTTTAGATAAAATAATCCGAATTTTAATAGTAGGTTATAATAATAATGTTAAAAAAAATATTTGGTTCTAAAAACGATAGAATCGTAAAAGGGTACATGAAACGTGCCAAGCAAATTAATAAACTAGAAGAGAACTACAAAAATCTTTCAGATGACGAGTTAAAATCTGCCTTTAATGAACTCAAAAGTGCCGTTCTAGCTAAAGAGAAAACCCTTGATGATGTTCTGAATGAATCATTTGCCATCACTAGAGAAGCGAGTAGACGTGTACTTGGAATGCGTCACTTCGATGTACAACTTGTTGGAGGCATGGTACTTCATGAAAACTCTATTGCAGAGATGAAGACTGGTGAGGGTAAAACACTTGTTGCAACGCTTCCTGTTGTTCTTAATGCTATGTTAGGTCGTGGAGTGCATATTGTTACCGTCAATGACTACCTTGCAAAGCGTGACTCTGAGGAGATGGGAAAACTATATAACTTCTTAGGGTATAGTGTTGGATGTTTAACAGATGACATCTATGATGAGCGTGTTAAAAAAGCTCAATATGATGCTGACATTACCTATGGAACCAACAATGAGTATGGGTTTGACTACCTTCGTGACAATATGAAAACTCGTGCTGAAGAGAAGGTACAACGTGACCACTACTATGCTATTGTCGATGAGGTTGACTCTATCTTAATTGATGAAGCAAGAACACCACTTATTATCTCTGGACCTGTGCAAAGAGATGGTAACCACTATGCAAAAGCCAATGAGATTGCCCTACAGATGGTTAAGGGCGAAAAGGTAGAGACAAAACCAGGTGAGCCAGAACAGACAACTGGAGATTTCTATGTTGATGAGAAGAATAGACAAGTGATTATGACTGAAGATGGTCTTCAAAAAGCACAAGATTTATTTGGGGTAGAGAATCTTTATAGCCTAGAGAATGCCTCTTTGTCTCACCACCTAGACCAAGCGATGAAAGCTCACTATATCTTTGTTAAAGATGTCGACTATGTCGTACGTAATGGTGAAGTGGTAATTGTCGATGAGTTTACAGGTCGTCTTAGTGAGGGTCGTCGTTTCTCTGAGGGGTTACACCAAGCGATTGAAGCTAAAGAGGGAGTAGAGATTCAAGATGAGTCACAAACTCTAGCAGAGATTACCTACCAAAACTACTTTAGACTCTATGAAAAATTGGCAGGTATGACAGGAACAGCACAGACAGAAGCGACTGAGTTTGCTGAGATTTATAACCTAGAGGTTATCTCTATTCCTACCAATTTACCTATTGCAAGAAAAGATATGAATGACCTCATCTACAACACAGAAAAAGAGAAACTTGATGCAGTTGCTAAAAAAGTAAAAGAGCTTCATGAAAAGGGGCAACCTGTACTTATTGGTACTGCCTCTATTGAGAAATCTGAACTCATTCACAAGCGTCTAAAAGCTGCTAAAATCCCTCATAACGTACTCAATGCCAAAAATCATGAACAAGAGGCACAAATTATTATGGAAGCAGGTAAAAAGGGGGCTGTTACCGTTGCTACCAATATGGCAGGTCGTGGAGTTGACATTAAAATTACCGATGAGATTAAAGAGCTTGGTGGTCTCTACATTCTAGGAACGGAGCGTCATGAGAGTAGACGTATTGACAACCAGTTACGTGGTCGTTCAGGTCGTCAAGGTGACCCAGGGGTATCACAATTTTACCTCTCTCTCGATGATAACCTTCTAAGAATTTTTGGTGGAGAGAAGATTAGAAACATTATGAACAAATTGGGTGTTCAAGAGGGTGAGTACATCGACTCAAAAATTGTAACTCGTTCAGTAGAGAAGGCTCAAACCAAAGTTGAAAATATGCACTATGAGTCTCGTAAACATATCTTAGAGTATGATGATATTGCTAATGAACAGAGAAAGGTTATCTATAACTTTAGAAATCAACTCCTTGATGAAAACTTTGATATCGACTCAAAAATTAGAGAGAACAGAATAGAGTATGTTGACCATATTTTAGCTGAATCGGACATCTATGATGGAGCTTCACAAGAGGACTATAACTTAGAAAAACTAGTCAATATCTTTAGAGAAGAGCTTAACATAGCTGTTGATGTAGAGATGTTTAAAGGTAAAGAGTATGATGAACTTCGTGACTTTGTCTTGGAAATTTTAGTCAATACCTATGAAGAGAAGATGGCTCCTCTTACTCCTGAACAGCGTTCAGAGGTACAAAGAATCCTTTACTTACAAGTACTTGACCCACAATGGAGAGACCACCTCTATGAGATGGATGTCATGAAAACAGGTATAGGGCTTAGAGGTTACAACCAAAAAGACCCATTGACAGAGTATAAAAAAGATTCATATAATCTCTTTATGTCTTTAATCGAAAGAATTAAACTTGAAGCTATTAAAGTCCTTCAAGTTGTTCAATTTAACTTTGAAGACCCTACTGAGGAAGAAGCCAAACTTGAAGCAATGCGTAATGAACTAGAAGCAGACCTAGAAAATGCAAAAACCAATAAAGAGGTGGTTGAGGCTGAAACTACTATAGAAAAAAAACCAAAACGAAATGAGCCTTGTCCTTGTGGTTCAGGTAAAAAGTACAAACAGTGTTGTGGAAAGAGTGGACCTAAAAAAGGACTATTAGCCTAATGGCAACAACAGTTAACCATACCTTTGTTAACAAGGTCATCAAGCACTACTTAAAATATGATAAAGATAACCCTTTTATCTTTATCTCCTCTCTTCTTGCCTTTTTAGGGGTTGCTGCTGGTGTTATGGTACTTATGTTGGCAATGGGTATTATGAATGGAACAGAGAAAGAGTTTAAAAAGAAACTTTTTGTAATGAACTATCCTATGACCTTAATACCTGTAGGCTATCAGAGTGCTAATGAACATCTACTTCAAAAACTCTCAACTCAATTCCCTAACTTAAAATTCTCACCCTACTATACTACTCAAGTCATCTCAAAATCAGGTTCCAATGTCAACGGTTCTATCTTGTATGGTGTAGATTTTAAAAAAGAGGAGCAGATTAATGAAGTCTTTGAAAAGGCGATGCAGTCATCGCTTCATACAAAAAGTAAATTTAAAATCGTTACAGGTGAGGTCTTAGCTACTGAGATGAATGTCTATAAAGGACAAAAGCTCACTCTCTATTTTTCTGAACAACAAGCTATTGGTTTTGGCTCTATGCCCCTACAAAAACGTTTTACTATTGATGCAACATTTCACTCTGGGCTTAATACCTATGACAAAGCAATTGTATATACAACACTTGGTGCATTTCAGAAGATTTTAAAGCGTGAAAAAGGAGTTTATGATGGTATTCATATCTACTCTGCTCATGCACAAGATGATATTAAAAAAATTGTAGCTTATCTTGAAAAAATAGGCTACAAAGAGAGTGTTCGAATTCAAGGTTGGTGGGAGCAAAATGCCTCATTTTTTGCAGCAATGGAGATGGAGAAACACACTCTTTTCTTTGTTCTTCTACTTATTATTTTAGTTGCAGCCCTCAATATTATCTCTTCTCTTCTTATGACTGTAATGAGCCGACGTGCTGAGATTGCCCTTATGAAAACATTGGGTGCAACAAGAAAGGAGATACAACATATATTCTTTAAATTAGGAGCTATTATTGGTATTGGTGGAATTGTGGCAGGAACTATTTTAGGATTAATAGGGAAATGGGTCTTAACAACTTTTCAAATTATCCAACTTTCCGAAGAGGTTTATGGATTCTCTAAATTACCAGTTGATTTGACTTTAATTGATTTTATTTTTATTGTTATGGGTGCTATTTTTATTGTACTTCTCTCTTCGCTTTATCCTGCATATAAAGCATCATCAACCAATCCACTTAATGTACTTAGAAATGAATAGGGTGTTTTCTTCGGACAAGCACCCTATAAAAACTTCTCAATTTTTCTTTCATCTATACGGCTTATCTTTTTGTGAACCTCACTCTCCCAAATCATAGATTATGGAAGAGGATTGCGAATTATATTTTGTTCAATAATATTTAAATAAGAAATAAGTGTATTAGACACCTCTTCTAGCTCTGAAAGATATTTAAAAGAGATATGCTCTTGGGTTGCCGAAATTTTTTTAGAACGTCGTAAAAGCTTTTCCCATAGAGTACGTTTTGAAGTATTAAAATAGATTTTAAAAATCTTCATATAGATGTCATGAAGCTCTCTATGTTTAGCCTCTAACTTCTCTACAGCTTCCTTTTTAAAAATTGAAAGTAGAATCTGACCATCGCAGTAGAACCATTTTCCAAATTCACATGCTGTTACCTTTAATGGTATCTCATCTTTAGAAATATCTAAGCCATTAACCAATTTTTTGACATTATAGACCCACTTTACATGCTCTCTTCTTGCCGTTCTAATACTCTTTAACAGCTCTTTTTTTCTACTATTAGACATAATTTTTCCTTACTTTATAAAAATTATTATTTTTTTAATTTTAATATAAATTCAATAGCTTCTCTTTTGGTAGATATTTTACCATCTAACTGTTCACTATAAATACGATTTAACAGACTCTTAAACTCTTTTGAGGGTTTATACCCAAGTTCAATTAAATCTCTTCCTTGAAGTAGAGGCTTTAATGGTTCACTGTAAACATCTAACTCCTCTGCCTTTTGGAGCAACCAATCCCCTGCTTCATAGACACCTTTTAAAGAAGCCTCTGTTGTACGACCTAAAAAATCAGCTCTAGCTACTGTTACTAACTCCTCTATATTAACTTTAGTGGCTAACTTTCTAATGGTTGAGTTTTTTGCTTTTCCTCTGAAATAGATAGAGGGTGCTAGATGGTGTTCAACTAGAGGTAGAAGAGACTTAATAAAATCGTGTTCATTCGTAAGTCGATACATTAAACGCTCTGTAGGCTCTACTCCTGCTCGTTCGTGACCTATGGCTGAGATTTTTTCAGGAGTCACTTGGGTATGGGTTGCTTTTCCTAAATCATGACAGAGTATGGCAAACATCATCTTTAAATCATGCTTCTCATCACCTCGTTTTAAAGCTACCATTTTATCAACAGACATAAGTGTATGTACCCAAACATCACCCTCTGGATGCCAAATAGGACTTTGTGGTACACCAATAAGTGCATGAAGTTCAGGAAAATATTTTTGAGTTACTCCCAACGCTCTCATAAGCTCAAAGCCTATAGAGGGTTTACTTGATTTTAGAAGTAATTTTTTGAACTCTGTATAGACCCTCTCTTTAGGTAGCTCATCAAGTAATCCATCTTTTACCATATTGTTACAAAGTTTAAAGGTCTCTTTGTCTAAGGTGTACCCAAACCTAGCCACAAACTGCACAGCTCGATAGAGACGCAAAGGGTCCTCTACAAATGTTTTACTGCTAATATGGCGTAATCGTTTAGATGCCATATCCTCTTTAGCTCCAAAGGGGTCTAAGAAAAGCTCTTTCTCTACATCATAACCAAGTGCATTAATGGTAAAATCTCGACGTAGAGCAGCCTCTTCAAAGCTCATGAAGCCATCACAGACCACATCAAACCCCTTATGACCTACAGCTATTTTCTGCTCACGTCTAGGAAACGAGAAGTCATACTCTTCGCCCTCATAGACAAACTTTAAAATTCCAAAACTTTTACCTACTAAATTAACTGAACCGTAATGAGACAAAATCTCTTCTAATCTCTCTATTTTTTCTAATCCATAAACCTCTATGTCATAGTCTTTAGATGGAAGTTTTAAAAAGTGGTCACGCACAGCTCCACCTACTACAATGGCTTGGGCATTCTCTTCTGAGAGTTTTGCAGAGATGGTTTTTATTATTTTTGGGAGATACATCTATTTTTATGGTGTAGTCGGGGACTACACCCTACCCTCACACATTGAAAAGGCAACACCCTCTCGAATTCCATCGTCTATTACCATACTCTCTTTAAATCCACTAATGGTATAGAGTTCATCATAGATTAATATACCAGAAGCAATCAAATCATCACGCCCTACACCAACAGCTCTTACTCTCTCCTCTGGACTCATCTCTAGTAGTTTCATCAGTTGTGCTACCAAATCTTTTTGAGAGAGTCGTGTCCCATGAATTTTTTGAGCATCATAAGTCTCATACTCCATTCCTAACTTCATGGCAGCTACTGTTGTGGGGGTTCCTGCTGTTGCAATAAAGAGTTCTACCTCTCCATATTGAGCAGTAACCTCATTGTAGTACTCTTTCATAGGATTCATAAGTGCAGGTATGGCATTAGATATTTCAGGTAATGTTTTGAAGGTTTGCGTTACGGTTACTATGCCTATTGGAAAACTTTTTGAAAATCTCTTCCCCTCTCCATAGTAAAAGAGAAGTTCAGTTGACCCACCCCCAATATCGACCATCATAAAACTCTTTGGTGACTCACCTAAAAGTTTAAGACGTGATTGAACAGCACTCAAAGCGTAAATAGCCTCCTGCTCACCATCTATCACTTCAAAAATGACACCTGTCTGCTCTTCAATTCTATTTAGTACCTCATCACTATTGTTTGCTTGACGTATCGCCTCTGTAGTAACAGCTTTTACTCTTGCATCGGAGAAATCAAGTCTCTCTTTTGCTTCATGGAGTGCAAGAACCACACGCTCTACAGCCTCTTTAGAGATAAGCCCTGAATGACTCAACCCATCTGCTGTCTTTACCGTTTTATGAAACTCACCCAAACGCTCTTTTGTCTTGCAATCCATCTTTAAAATCCGTAAACTGTTTGAACCCAAATCAATAGCAATAATATTTTTCATTTTTATCCTAATTTTAATACTTATTTTTAAAATTATACACAAATATACTAGATATAATAATATTTTTATTTTAGAGGAGAAAGTATGGAGAAAAATTACGGTATTGATATTTGGGGTGATGAGAACTTTATTATAAAAAATAGTACTGTCAATATTAACCATGCTAACCAACCCTCTTTACTAGAGATTACCTCTACAGTAAGAAACCAAGGCTACAAAGGACCTCTTCTTCTTCGTTTTCCTCATTTGATTAAAAAGCAGATAGATACCCTCTATAGTGAGTTTTATCGTGCAAAAAAGGAGTTTAACTACCAAGGGGCTTTTCAAGCTGTCTTCCCTCTAAAGGTTAACCAGTTCCCCAACTTTGTTAATGCACTTATGGAGGTCTCAAAAGAGTACAACTATGGCTTAGAGGCAGGAAGTAAGGCTGAACTAATTATTGCTATGACACACACCCCACTTGGTAACCCCATTACGGTCAATGGTTTTAAAGATAAAGAGATGATAACACTCTGTTTTATTGCTTCTAATATGGGTCACAATATTACCATTACTATTGAGGGGCTTGGTGAGTTAGAGACCATTATAGAGGTGAATCAAGAGTTTGATTTGGCTGTTGTTCCTAAGATTGGTGTACGTATTCGACTACACAGTTCAGGCATTGGTATCTGGGCAAAGAGTGGAGGCTACAGTTCTAAGTTTGGACTTACCTCTACTGAGCTTTTAGAGGCTTATGACCTTATGCAAAAACATAATCTACTCTCACAACTATGGATGATTCATTTTCATATAGGTTCTCAAATGTCCGAGATTAATCCACTAAAAAAAGCTCTTCGTGAAGCAGGAAACATCTACGCTGACCTTAAAAATCGTGGGGCTTACGCTCTCTCTGCCATTAACATTGGTGGTGGGTTAGCTGTTGAATACGCTCAACATGCACAGACAAAAGAGATAAACTATACCCTTGGAGAGTTTGCAAACGATGTTGTCTTCTTAATCAAAGAGATAGCTAAAAATAAACAGATAGAAGAGCCTGATATCTTTACTGAATCGGGTCGCTTCATTGCAGCTTCTCACTCGGTGCTTATTGCCCCTGTATTGGAACTCTTTTCACAAGATTACCAAGAGAAATCACTTCGCCTCAAAGAGAAAAATCCTCCACTTATTACTGAACTTCATGAACTTTGGATTTCTCTCAACCATAACAATGCACGAGAGTACCTACACGATGCACTTGACCACATGGAGAGTCTCTTAACCCTCTTTGATTTAGGATACATTGACCTTGAAGACCGTTCTAACTGTGAAATATTG